>NZ_JBEOYR010000009.1:0-89894 GCF_040297165.1 Streptomyces sp. NPDC001851
GGATTCGGTCGTCGGTTGTTGCCCCGCGGTACGCGTGGTCATTGGTACGTGAGTGCAGACAGGGCGGGAGAGCGGCAGGGTTCCGTGCGGCGACCGCTTGTGACAGAACGGTGACGACAGGCTGCACCCGCGCGCTTCTCCCTCCACCTTCGCCGGGAGGCCGCCAAGCGCGCGGGCCTCTCACAGCGCCGGTTCCGCGAGCACGCCCGTGTGTCCTTCGCCAAGGTCGCCGAGTACCAGAGGCGCGGCGCCGTCCACTTTCACGCGGTCATCCGCCTCGACGGTCCCGGGGGCGGCGACACCCCGCCCCCGGCCTGGGCCACTGCCGAACTGCCTTCAGTGACGGCCAGGAGCTGACCGAGCGGGCCGTAGCCGCGTACGTCGCCAAGTACGCCACCAAGGGAGCCGAGACCGCGACGGGCGCCCTCGACACGCGGGCCTCGACGCCACCGTCCGGAAGGCTCGCGCTGAGGCCGCCGGGAGCGAGACCCAGAAGCCTTCCGGCACGCATCTGGCACGCGGCGAGTGATCACCGAGAACAGCAAAAAGGCCCGGGTCTTTGACCTGGGCCTTCGATGGGGAGCGGGTGACGAGAATCGAACTCGCGCTCTCAGCTTGGGAAGCGACGGCGCTTGGATGGCTACGCAGGCTCTGACCTGCGGATACGTCGTCTCCAGCATGGCTTCGAGAGCTGGCTTCGCCCCGCTGTTTACCGTGGTTGTCCGGTCTTATGGGAACGCTTTGGGCACGAACCCACGCGGGGATGCTGTGCCGGGGCTCGACTGCTCCGTCGCGGTGCTGCACCTGCGGGTGCGGGATGTCCCCGACGCGTCGGCTTGCAGGTGCACACTCCTCTGTCGACGTAGGCGGTCCTAGGACAGTGTGGGCCCAATGGGCGGTCACGTTCGGCCGAGTGGAGTGGCCGGGCCCGGAGTGGAGGCGATGAAGATCCTCCTGCACTGTCTTCCTCAAATGCCTTTGCAGAGTCCCCGCCTCGATACCCGCTTCAGGAGTGGGATCGGATCCTTGCCGGGGAGTGCCCGGCGCTGCCGCGCGGTGCTGTTTCCCCAGGTCAGAACCGTGCGGCGAGCCACTTGACCCGGCTCATGCCGCCCTGTATCGGACCGTCCGCTCACGCATCGCTCACGCGCTGCCGACTGCTGAGCAGCGCCAGGTCAGACCTGCCCCAGGTCGATCTCCACCGGGAAGGGCGCCGCTGCCTTGAGGACGCCGGTGAAGACGTCTCCGTCCCGGTAGGTCTTCGTCGCGGGGTCGAGAACGTAGGTGTACACGAGGGGAACGCCGGTCGCGGCCTGTTCGATCCGCCAGTAGAAGGCGATGCCTGCCTTGGCGTACTGGTCGACCTTCACGATCCGGTCGGTGGTCTCCGATCCTGGCGACACTACCTCCGCGACCAGCAGCACGTGCTCGGGGCGGGTGGGGGTGATGTCGATCGTGTCCGCGCGGTAGACGACGACGTCCGGGCGGCGATTGGTGAGCGGGACGTCCTGAAGCCGGACGTCGAAGTCGGTGTCGGCGTTCCACTCCGAGCCCGCGGCGGCATCCAGAGCGTTGGCCAGAATGCGGGCCAGCCGGTTGTGCCGCTTGGACGCACTCGGGCTCACGACGACCATCCCGTCCACGATCTCGATGCCGGCGCACTGCTCCTCGGACCAGGAGTCGTACTCCTCCGCCGTGATCTGCTCATGCATCCACGCCGGGGCCACCATCTCGGCTGTCATGAAGCACCTCCCGGACACTGTGCTGCGGGCCCGATCCCGCTGGATTCAGCGTACTGTCTGCCATCCGCCCGGCATGCTGATCCCGCTCACGCCCCTCCCCGTCGGCCGGCGTCCGACCAGCGATCCCACAACAAGTGATGAACAGGCGCCGGCCTGCGGAACGTCTCGGTCGGTAGCAGCCCCTCCGTCGAGGGACCGTCCGGGGCGTTCACCTCGCTGCTCCGGACCCGGACCGGCACCCTGCTGACCGCTGGGGGTGCGGGGATCACGCCCGTGCGAGCCATGCTGGAGGAGGCGCCCGGCGGCGGCGCCCGGGCAGCCGGTACCGGCTGGTCCCCGACATCACCGAACACGACGTGTACGTCTATGGCCCGCCCGCCATGACCAGGGCCGTGCCCGCCGGCCTACGAAACTTGCGGGTCCTGCGCGACAGGCGCACGCCGAGGAGTTCGGTCTGGCCTGAATCGGAAAGGGGCCCGACGTTCGCGGCCCTGGGCTATTAGGCGCAAAGGGGCTTGAAAGTGTCGCTTCATCCAATTTCCGGATGGGGAGACATGCGCTCGTTGACCAGTCAACGGCGAGGAGGCTGCGTGTCGCGGAGACAGGACACAGAGAGGATCTTCAAAGAGCTCGAAGAGATACGGGAGGCGCTCAACGATCCGACCATCGGGCTCGGTGCTTTCCATCAAGATCAGGACCAACTGCGCCGCAAGATCCTGGAGAACGTCCAGCAGGGCACGGCCGGACTGCGCGAAGAGAACCGGGAGTTGCGCCGCCGCCAGGAGCGGATGCTGAGCGATCTCGGCGACACCCGCACTGCGGTCGAAGCGCTCCGTCGCGAGATTGCGCAAGCATGGGCGCACACGTTGGGTGTGCCACGCCCAGTAACTCCTGATGACCGGATCCGGATTGTGCTTCCAGAGCATGAGCCACAGCCTTTGGGGGCCGGCAGCGACAACGAGGAGCCTCACAGGTGGGGGGAAGAAGAGGTGGCCGAGGTGACAGACGCGGACCCTGCTGGCGAAGGAAGCGCCAGGCACGACGATCAGTCGGGAACGAACGACCCACCTGCAGAGGCGTTTGCGGTGCCTGAACCGGACGTGGCGTCAGCCGATGCGAATGAGGGGGCGCCAACCGGACACGACGAAACGGCATCGGACATCGAACTGAGGGAGTCCCGGCGTGCGGAGGAGCGTGGTAAGCACCTTCGTGGCCTACTGACGGCCGCGGCCATTTCCTCGGTCCGACTGATCTGCCACAAAGATACGTGGGCATTCCTGCTGGAGCAGACCTCTCGGCACCAGCACTTTCGCCTGCCGGACCGCGTCACCGACCTCGAAGACGGGCGAATCGAGACGTTCGTCTCCGGTCGCTCCCTGCTCGCGGTTCTGGTCACCACCCGGGAAATTCTCGATGATCACGGGCCCGATACCGACATGGTGACGTGGGCCCTGGCAAGCGCGGTGTACTCGCGAACTCACTTGGCTATCGAGAACGCCACGGTGAATCGACCCGATGACAGTGAGGTCACGACCATCGTTCTGGACGACCGTCCAGGACGCCCGGTGCAAGGCAGCGCTGCGTGATCTCCTTGAGCCCGACCGTCGGTTCGTGCCCCTGAAGCACTGCGGCGTTCACTCAGAGGGCGATGTCAGCAGCGATGGGTGAACTCGGTAAGTGACCGCCTGGTGGCGCCCCCTGGAACTGGTTCACTCGGTCTGCAGGGGGCGCACGTATCCGTGTTCTTCGAGCAGCCCGAGCACTGAGCTGACGGCAGAGACGGTCTTGAACCGGCGGGAGACGGTAACGACGTCCTTGTACGGGGCATTGAAGTGGCGGACGATTGAAACCAGGGGTTTCGGCTCGATCCCTCGGCGGCTGGTTGTGCACCAGCATCGCTCGATCCGAGCGCAGTCCCGCTGCTGCCGACGGCTGATGCGATGCCCCGGACGCAGCCGCTGGTGTACACCCCCGCCCGACGTCGTTGATGTCAGCAGTGGATGTCAGACACGTGGTCTTGCGGGGCGGGTGACAGCGCGGCGCGGGCGGCGGAGAGCACCCGCCCGGACAGCGGGGAGTTCTTGGTGGCGCGAGCCAGGAGAAGGGCGCCGAGCATGGTGCACAGCCGGGCGATGCCGTCCTCGTCGTCGGTGGCGAGCCACTGGGTGAAGTCCTCTACCCCTTCGGCGTAGGCGCGGTGCGCTCCGTGGTCGCCACTGTCCCGGGCCATGTCGGTGGCGAGCGCGGCGACGGGGCAGCCCGAGGCGGGGTTGTCCCGGTGCCGGACGGACAGGTACCCGTCGATCAGGGACTGCTGGGCCTCGACACGGTGCCCCTCGTGCTTTTCGAGTGTGGTGGCGTGGAACTCGGCCAGTTCGCCGAACGCGTGGGTGACCGCCTCGTCGATCAGGGCCTCCTTGGAGGCGAACTGCTTGTAGAAGCCGCCGTGCGTCAGGCCGGCCGCCTTCATCAGATCCGCGACGCTCACGCCCGTGCCCTGCTCGCGGAACAGCTGCGAGGCCCGTTCCACGACCCGCTGGCGGTTCGCCTGCGCCTGCGCCTGTGAGACGCGACCCATAGGGCACCTCCCTTTTGGATGCTGGACGGCATCTATCGTACGGTGCTGTTTAGATTACTAGCATCATCTATTTGTGGGTGCCCCCTCCCCTCGTCCCAGGGCGCGCCCCCTTTCCGGGAGACACTTCATGGCCACTCGCCTCGGCCCGGCCGCCGAAGCCGACCTGACCACCGCCACCTCCTCCTCGGCAACCGCGCCACCGGTCCGGCTCTGGCTCCAGCCGACCGTGATCGCCCTGGTCGTCGTGGCGGCCTTCATCGGCTGCTACGTCGGTCTGCAGCGCAACCCCCAGCCGCACCGGGTGCCGGTGGCCGTCGCCGGCCAGGAGCTTTCGGGCGAGATGAGCCAGGTCCTTGGTGACAGCGTCGATGTCCATCCTGTCGCCGACGCCGCCACCGGGCGCGCTGAGGTTGAGCGCCGCGATGTCGTGGCCGCGCTCAGCGGCCGCGCGGCCTCCGACCGGTTGCGCCTGGAGGTCGGCGGAGCCAACGGGCAGTCGACCACGACGGCCGTCAAGAGCCTGATCGGCGCCTATGCCCATGGGTCGGGCCAGCGCCTGACCACGGTGGATGTCGTCCCGTTCGCTCGTTTCGACTCGCGTGGACTGGCCGGCTTCTACCTGGCGTTCGGCGTCACACTGGCCGGCTTCGTCCTCGCCCAGAACGTTCTGGGTCTCGCGAACCATCTGCACCTGCACCACCGGTTCTGGCTGCTGTCCGGCGCCTCTGCGGCCATCGGCATCGTCGCCACCGTCATCGCCGGCCCCATCCTCGGGGCGGTGCCCGCGCCGGTGATGCCGCTGGCCTTCGCCCTGACCCTGCTTGCCGCGGCAGCCGCGTTCACCACCAAGCTGCTGGGCACCTACCTCGGCCCGGTCGGCGTGCCCGTCGCCACTCTTTTGCTGCTCACGGTCGGCAATTCCACCAGCGGAGCGGCCATCGGCCCGGACCTCCTGCCCTCCGCCGCACACGCCGTCTCCGCCCTGCTGCCGCCGGGAGCGGCCGTCCGCGCCGTGACCGACCTGAGCTACTTCCACGGCGCGCAGGCGGTGCAGCCATTGGCCACCCTCGCGCTGTGGGCGCTGATCGCCGCCATCCTGGTGGGCCTGCGTCCCCGCCTGAGGCGGCGACGCACGCGGGTTGCCACCTGACCCCACGGTCGGGGTGAAGGTCGTGCCGCAGGCATGGCACTACGGGCCCCCAGGGTCCTTCGCTTTTCTCAGGGCGGCTGTCGGCGTTAGCGAGTGAACAGCTCGGGGTTCCTGCGGACGAAGTCGGCTACTCCTCCGGCGGACCGCCCGGTGACCTCTGCCATGCCTTCTGCCTGGCGGTCATAGCGGCCGTCCAGGTGCAGGCGAGCCATGGTGGAGATGTGCTGACGTACATGGGCCGGCAGTTCCAGCGCTGCGAGATCGTTGTCCAGCCATTCCTGCAACGGGACGGCGGTGTAGTCGACCGTGTGGTGCAAAGCATCGGAAATCTCCGCGGCCAGGCCGGCGACGTCCTGTGATCGGGGGCCGGTCAGCTCGTAGCTCCGGCCGATGTGACCGGCCGGATCGGCCAAGATCTCCTCGACAACCGCGGCAACGTCATCGGCCGCGATCGGGGAGGTTCGCGCCTCCCCGAAGGGCCACCTGATCACGCCGTCCGTGGCGATCGAGGAAAACACGGTCTGGAAGAGCGGGTTCTCCATGAAGACGGTGGGCCTGACCTGAACCACGGGCAGGCCTGACCAGTCGAGAACCTGCTCGACCAGCCACTGCTGTCGATGCTGGTGCGACTCGGAGCCGCTGGTGGAGTCCATCTCGGAGACGGTCAGCTGCGACATGTTCACGAACGCCTCCAGCCTTCCGTAGGCGCGCGCGACCGCCGCCGTGGTCACGGCAGCCAGCAGATACTGGTCTGACACGGCCATGCCGAAATACATCCGACCGCAGCCGTCGAGGGCGTCGGCGACATCACGAGCACACGTCAGATCTCCGACCACGACCTCGGCGCCCGTCGCGCGCAGCGCCTGGGCACGGTCGTCATCACGGCGCACCAGAGCACGGACCTGGAGACCCCGGCGCCGCAGACCCTGGACCACGGTTCTGCCGACAGCCCCGACGCTGCCCGCAGCACCGGTCACCAGAATGGGCCGCATGCCTGCTTCCGGGCTGTAGTCCATGTCGGCAGACTGCGGCCCGCATGGCCAGGACGCAACCGGGGGGCGTTCTCCCAACCTTCGGGGCCGGAACGGTGGCCGAAGTGACTACCGCCCGCGTGCGGAGCTGGCGCGGCAAGCTCTTGGCGGCCGGGGCCACAGCAGCTCTCGCACCGCGCTGATCCGTCAGCGAAGCGCTCATTGCGAGGTGAGGACCGGACCTGCCTGAACGTGTGGTGTCCGTCGCTGAATGAGACGGAAACGAGACGGCCGGACGTCCGCCGGACCAGGTGCGCTCCCCCATGCGAACTACGGGTACGCCGGGGAACGGGCCGGACGCTGAGGCCAGCCCGTCGGGGTCAGGAACGGATGAACGCGAGGATGTCCGGGTTGAGGACCTCCGGGTGCGTCGACAGCATCCCGTGCGGATAGCCCTCGTAGGACTTGAGGGTCCCGTTCTTCAGGAGCTTGACCGTCAGGGGTGCCGAGTCGTCGTACGGGACGACCTGGTCGTCGGTTCCGTGCGCGACGAGGACGGGCACCTCGATCTGCTGCAAGTCCTCGGTGAAGTCGGTCTCGGAGAACGCCGCAACGCACTCATAGTGCGCGTTCGCCGCGCCCATCATGCCCTGGCGCCACCAGTTGTCGATCAAACCCTGCGACACCTGCGCTCCGGGACGGTTGAAGCCGTAGAACGGCCCCGAGGGAATATCGATGAACGACTGAGCCCGGTTGCCGGCAACGCCCTCACGGAAGCCGTCGAAGACCTCCATCGGCAAGCCGCCCGGGTTGGCCTCCGTCTTCAGCATCAGCGGTGGCACCGCGCCCACCAGGACCGCCTTTGAGACACGGCCGGGCTTGGCGCGGGCGACGTAGCGGGCCACCTCGCCACCGCCGGTGGAGTGGCCGATGTGCACGGCGCCCCGCAGGTCGAGTGCGTCGGTCAGGGCGGTCACGTCCGCGGCGTAGGTGTCCATGTCGTGGCCGGTCGCGGTCTGGGTGGAGCGTCCGTGGCCACGGCGGTCGTGGGCGATGACTCGGTAGCCCTGCGCCAGGAAGAACAACATCTGGTTGTCCCAGTCGTCGGCGCTCAGCGGCCACCCGTGGTGGAAGACGATCGGCTCCCCATCCCGAGGACCCCAGTCCTTGTAGAAGATCGTGGTGCCGTCGTCGGTCGTGACTGTACCCATCGCAGGTCCTCCGCTCGTCCAGGCGCACCCCAGCCAAGGAGCAATGGGTGGGGGGCACGCGGGACTTCACGCCCAGCGGGCGCGGTCCGGATGTATGGCCCACATTACGCCCGGTCCCTGCGGGCCACATCCGCAGCTTGTCGGCGTCCGCCAAGTCCCAGAGATGGCATCAAGCTCGCCCGCCCGTCGTGGTGGCTCGTGGCCCTGCTCCTGGGATCGGTCTCCAACTTGTTGATGGTCGGGCCACGAGCAGAAGCGCCGCTCCCGGCATCGGGGCGGCCGTACCCTCGCCCACCGCGGGCACCTCCCGTCCTCAGCGGGCCAGGTCCGCGCGCCCTGACCCAGATCGGTGCAACTCGGGGTTCGTGAAGCTTGCGGTCGTCAGGGGGTCGCGACGGCTTTCAGGATGGTTCGGCTCGTTCATCAGCGTGGCCGCTGGATTGGCGGAGCTCCCCGATCCATCTCAAGGCGGACAGGGAGGGCATGAAGAAGTATTCGCCGCCGCGCAGCACGTTGAATGTCTGGATGCCGTGGATGCGGCGCCGCACCGGATGTTGCGGGATGGTGAACGTCGCCCCGTCCTCCTGCAGCCCGACGTTCGGATCGCGTTCGTCGCCCAGGTCCATGAAGTTGCCGTTGTTGATCCACTCCTGCTGCAGGAACTCCATCGTGGCCATTGCCTTGGCGCTGAGGAAGATGAAGTAGGTGCCGCGCCGTACCTCGTCGTCCTGCTCCGAGGTCGCGTCAGGGTCGTAGGGTGCCCCGTAGGTCGTGCTGCGCCGGATGATCCGGTGAACGTTCACGTCGGCGAGTAGGGCCATCTTGGTGTCGCGCGGGTTCATGCGCCGCATGTGTGAGCCGAGCGGCACCTGCCGGCCGTGCGGATCCGCGGCGTAGGTGAAGTCGTTGTTCCGGCGCGCGTCCGCGCCGAGCGCTGGGTCGTCCTGCGTCGGGGCGAGCGTCAAGGGCGCGCCGCTGCGCCAGCGGCCCACCAGCTTCGCGGCGAGCAGTTCCCGCTCCTGCTCGGTCGGCGCGTGCTCGCGCAGGAACCGGTTGAACGTCCCGACGCGGGCCTGGTAGTTGCGCAGCCCGACGAAGGTGCCGTTGCGGCCCAGCACGTCCGGGCGGGGCATCGGCAGCGGCACGCCGGCCTCGCCGGGGTAGCCGAGGATGAATTCGCCGGCCTTGATCGGTGGTCCCTGGCCGGGCAACGAGTCGACGCCGCTGCCCTCGATGGCCGGCTGGCCGATCGAATCTTTGTAGCCCAGCGGATTGAGGTCGCCTGGCTGGGCGCCGAAGTCCTGCATCAGCATTACGGTGACGCCGGAGAACCCCTGATACTGCTGGCCCGCGGTCTCCATCGCGCGGCGCCACTTGTCTTCCGTGTCGCTGAAGATGCTGACCGCGATGTGGATCTCCCCGGTGCCGAAGGGCCTTTCCCAGTTCGTCGGGTCGTTGGGTCCGTAGTCCCGGAGCTTGTCGGCGCGTGCGGCCATCCCCACGCGGAATGCTTCGGGGAAGGACCGGAAAGAATCCTCCGGCAGGCCCAGAGCCACCAGCCCGGTGGAGCTGATGGCGATTGAGGTCCAGACGTCGCCGGCCTGCCACCAGTCGGCGGCGGAGTCGACATAGGGTGTCAGCCGCTGCACGAATTCGCGGCCGGCCTGGGCATCCTCCACGTGGAGCATGACGTGCGTGCCGTAGTAGGGCTCGGGCCGGTAGCGCAGCACCGTCGCCTGGATGTCGTCGAGCTCCACGGTGACGGGGGCACGCGGAAGGTCGCCTCCGAGGCGATCGACGAGCGGCATGGCGTTCTCCCCACAAGAAACCGAGACGAGCCGGCTCACGGGGACACTCTCGCCGGGTGGCACGGCCGCACCCCGCAGACCGTCCGGGTGGATGGACTAGTCGCTGATCTTGTCCAGGAATTCTTCCAGCGCGTGGCCGACGCGGTTCAGCCGCCTGGTCTCCGCCACCGTCAGATCTGGATTCGCGACGTACCAGCCATCGGCCGGGATCTGGTACTTCGCGATCCAGTCCTTCACCGACGGGCTGCGCGTTCCCGGCCATCCCACGCAATTGCACATAAACAGATCCAGTTCGTCCGGGATCTTCGTTGCGAAGTCGTCGATGTAGGGGTCCCACTCATTGTCGTAGGCGGTGCAGAAGAGCAGCTTCGTGTCGTTGTCAAGGAATACGAAGCGCATATCGTGGACGGTGCCAACCCTGTCTGTGTCATCGAAGTTTCCGTCCCGCAGCTGCAGGAAGGCGCGCAGTCGCTCCGCTCCACCTTCCACGAACGGAGCGATCAGGGTGAGCTCCGAGACCCTGCCCTGACGGCTGCCGACCCGGCCAGCGGATTCCATCCGCGTGCGCGGCTTCCCCACAAACGACGTCGCGTCTTTTCGGAGTACGTTCTCCAACGCCTTCTTTCCCACCTCCGGCGCGTCGGCGTAGAGCTCTCGCAGCTTCTGGATCTTCTGCTCCACGGCCTGATCGGGTTCCGGTGCGGTCGCTGTCCCTTCTCGCATTGTCATAGCTGTCCTGTCCTTTCGATCCGGTTCGATTCCTGCGCCCGGATAATGGCCACACGACCCACGGATGCGCCGCGGACCGGGTGGTTACCGCCCGAGCCGGTCCCGTGGGCCTCTGATCACGGCAACACCGAATCGGCGCTGGTCGGCTCGGTTTGCGGCTGGTGGTTGAGCGTCCGGCGGACCTTGGCCGACGCCGTGTAGATCCGTCGCACGTTCATGATTTCGCCCAGCGGGCGGTGAGCGGACGTGACACGCCACTGATTGAACGCGAGCGCGTCACCCTTCTCGAAGTTCTCGGGTCCCGAGATGTCCTGGCGCGGTAGATGCACGCGTCCCACGGTGACAAAGGGAGACAACTTTTCGGGCCATTCCACGGTCAGGACGTTCACTGGCATCGCCGTGAGGTCCGTGCACAGCTGGACCTGAAGATCGAAATCGAATGGTCTCGCCTGTAGCTCGTCCGCCAGCGTCGGATAAAACACGTCCGGGCCAATCGTGAGGTCGAGATCACGATGGATCACGTGCGTGGCGCTCTCCGCGGCCGGCGCGACACGTATCTTGGCGATGTAGTCCCCATGACGTACCGCGCCCATGCTCCAGAACGTGGTGAGCAGCGGATTGCGCACATGTGTCTGTGTTACCAGTCTCACGATCGCGAATAGCTCGTCCCATGCCCACTCTTGCTGCTGCAGCTGGCCCTTGCCCGTGAGCACATCCGCCAGCAGCTCGTGGAGACCCGCCTTGCCGCGCGTCAGGTATTCCTGCGCGTTGTTCGCGATGTCCTCGATGAACAGGTAGTGTTTCGCTGTATTGCTGATGAAGATGGGATTATTTTTGAGCACGAGGTCGAAGGTGGTCGAGTCCGGCTCGTCTTCGACGAGTTTTGGTCCGTCGATATCGAATATTTTGATCGCGAAGCCAAGGCCGGGTCCGAGTTGTGCGTCCGTGCCCAGGTGGGTGGACGTGCTGGAGAAGCGAATCAGTGCGCCGTGGTGTCCCGGCTTGGCATAGATGCCCTGCGCATACGCCGCCGGCACATCAGCCAAGATCTCGACTTCTGCCTTGACCAGGCCGAATGACTTCGCGTGGGCGCCGCGGACGGCCCGCCCGGTGCCCTCGGTACTCGGCGATTCACGGCCCTTTTTCTCCCAGAAATCGATGATCTGTGCCAGCAGCTCGTCGAGATGGGGATCGATGGTCTCGATCTCAGGGGTATAACGAACGAACTCGGATGACATCTGTCGCTCCTCCAAGTCGGTCTCGCTTGTCCCGTTCGTTCAATGCTTGTGGCTCTGCTGAACTCCCGAGCAATATTTGGCGGCCAAGTACAGCCTTTGAGTACTGTTGGACTCGATGGTCCCGAGTGTGCCCGGCACTGTCGGCGACTGGCGGAGGTTGCCGCTGTTGATCCACTCTTGTCCGAGAACTATCCATCGCCTCGGCACTAACTCTGATCATTCATGCGCCCAACAGACGGGAGGTGACCTCGTGCAGGTGATCTTTCGCTTGCCGGTGTGAGTCCGGTCCGGGTACCTGCCAGGAGGCCCAATGTCCGAGCACGCTGGGGCCCGGTCTTGAAACGGGTCAACTACAGACTGGGGCAGTCGCCGAAGGCGCATCACCCGACCTGAGTTGCATCATTACGGTGTAATCATCGCATGCGTTGGGCAGGAGCGCGAGCCGTTCGAGTGCGGCGGTGATCTGTGCACTACTTCGACGTAATACACGATTCGTTCCTGCCTCGCTATCTTGAGGTGCTGGCTCGCGACGCTCGAAAGGCGGCGGAAAGGCTCGATGAACACTCGGTAGAGATCGCGGCAGGTGTTGGGTACTCGGACTTTTCTGTAGGTCACCAAAATTTGCGGCCGCTAGAGCCCAATCACTCGTACGATCTAACTCAACCATGCACGATACACATCGGCCGATTGTCCACTTCTTTGGCCATCTCGGTAGATAAATCTAGCGGTGAGATATCGAGCGCGCTCCTACCGGGTGCACCGGTGTTGGTCTACCTGAGCGCACTGCCCGAGGAGGCCGCTGTCCGCGCCTGGATCGGCTCCGGGACCCGGCTGGTCCGCCAGGCGGCATCGCGAGCACGGCCAGATCGTCGGGCGTCAGCCGGTCGCGGTCGAGATCGCGCAGGGCGCCGTACGCCTCGGCCCAAGCATGGCGGGCCACCGCGTCTCTCGCCTGCTCGACGCAACGCCTGCGGGGTCGCGTGCTCACCGGCGATGATCTGCCGGCTCGCACCCGTACTCGAAGCAGGGCACCTCGCGCGGCAGCATCTCAGGCCGACGCAGCCGACGACACCAGCTCCTCCAACTTGTCGAGACCCTGCGTCCAGCCCTCCTCGTGAAGAGCGCGGCGCCGCTCCGTGGCGAAGCCACCCTGGATGAAATTCAAATCGGTCGCCGTACCGCCGATATCGCCAAGCGACAGCGTCACCACTGTCTCCCGGTCCTCGGGATCGGGATCCTCCCACCGGAATGTGTAGGACAGACGTTCAGGAGGCTCGACCTCAAGGAACTCGCCGACCAGGTAGAACAGGTCGCCTTGCGGAGGCTGCATCGCGATCCGATACCCACCTCCTGGCCGAAGGTCGCTTTCCACACTCGGGGTGGCGAACCCGTCAGGGCCCCACCACTTGGCCAGCTCCTCCGGTTCGGTCAAGGCCCGGAACACGACCGAGCGGGGTGCGCGGAGGACACGCTGCATACGCAAGCTCAGCCCGCCATCGTGCGTCACCAACGAACCTCCTTCGGCCGAAGGTGTCAGTGACCTTGACGGCCTGACAGAGCCGGACACCCATCGGCTCGCCCGAGAAGTCGGCGCCCCTACGGGTGGGTCAGAAGATCGGCGTCTGCGCCTGGATCTCGGTGAGACCTTCTTCCAAGGTCAGGGACGGCAGCACATGAACGCTGTTCCACTGGGAGAGACGAGACTCCATGAGGAAGCGGTCGACATTCTCGGCCTTGTCCGACTGCACGACGGCGACAACCGTGTGCTCGCCGTTGACGAAGGGACCGGCCACGATGTCGACGCCTGCCTTCTGGGCGAGGTTCGGCAGATCGGGAGCGGTCTTCAGCATCAGGTCGCGCGTTGTCGCGTTGGCGGTCGGACAGGTGTCCGGCGTGTGCGTCGCGAGCAGGACGAAATGCATCTCAGGATCTGCCGGCGAACGTTTCGCCACCACTCTGCTGCTGGAACTCCCTGACGACGACCCCATCACCCGCATGATCAGCTGCGGACACCCCCCTCCCTTGCTGCTCAGCCCCGGTAACGCCCTGACCGTCCCCAGCCTGCACCCCGCGCCACCACTGGGGATCACGGAGACGGGACCGGATGCATACGCCATCGACGCGGTTTCCTGACGAGCGAGAGCACGACTCTGATCGTCCGTTGTTCTCGTTCTGCCTGCTGCCTCGCCGTCTCGGTCCGAGCTTTTGCCTCCTCGGCGGCAGCTTCACGCTCAGCTCGGGTGGCGTGGTGCCGACAGCCTCGGCCGATCTCCTGGGGGAGCTTGCAGGGCGTTCCTTTCTTCGTGGGACGCCCACAACGCGATGACGTTCGGCGTCTTCGAGAACGGTCGTACCTCGTGGGCATGGCGCGCATTGTGAACCACCCGCTCACGCTGCCGCTGCGAAACGACCGAAGTGCAGTCCGGATGGTCGACAGCTGCGTGCCAGCCCGCAAGTCGTCCTTTGCGTAAGCGACTTCACCATCATTTGCACAACTTGTGACGCAGGTCACGCGAAATACGTCTCGCCATTCGAGACGAACCAGGGCGGGGTGGCCAGAGAAGCGTCCAGGCACCCCTGAAATGACCGCTCAGCCTCGACTTAGGGCACGCGGAGGGCGCGGCCTCAAATTGGCCTAGACAACAAACAAACCCCAGGCCACTGACCTGGGGTTTCAATCTGGAGCGGGTGACGAGAATCGAACTCGCGCTCTCAGCTTGGGAAGCTGATGTTCTACCATTAAACTACACCCGCGTAGTTACGGACATGGCCCGCGCGGAGCCGGTGTCCGGACATCGCTCACTGTACATCATCGCAGACCCCTGGTGCCGAGGCCCTGGGGTCTGAGTCTGTTTCAGGGGCGGGATCCGGCTGCGGCCGGGCCGAGTTGGGGCGTACCGTGGAGGCCTCGGGGAGGGCCCGGGTGGGGCCGGAGTGCCGCCTGGAGAGTCGTCTCTTTGATCCCGTAATGTGGCTTTTGTCGTCAGGGCGGTACGCCCGACGAGGCTCTTGGGGAAGGGACTTAAGGGACTTGATGGAACGCACCGTCGTCCGCTGCGCGGACGGGCACGTCTTCAGCACCGCTTCGTTCCCGATGCAGCAGGCCGATCGGCTCGGCCCCCGCCGGCTCATGAGGTGTCCCCGGTGTGCCCGGCTCCGCAGTGTGGTGCCGGTCGCTCTGGAGAAGCAGCCGTAGAGGCAGCGATAGGGGTAGCGGCAGCGGTAGTGGCAGGGAGTAGCGGCAGCGACCCGCAGTAGTCGCGCGATAACACAGGCGCGCGGAGTCGTCACGATTGTCACGGCTCCGCGCGCCTTGCGTATCCTCGCTACGTGCTTCTCTCAGACAAGGACATCCGGGCCGAGATCGACGCCGGGCGGGTACGGATCGATCCCTATGACGAATCCATGGTGCAGCCGTCGAGCATCGACGTGCGGCTGGACCGCTATTTCCGGGTGTTCGAGAACCACCGCTACCCGCACATCGACCCCTCCGTCGAGCAGCCCGATCTGACGCGGCTCGTGGAGCCGGAGGGGGACGAGCCGTTCATCCTGCACCCCGGGGAGTTCGTGCTCGCCTCCACGTACGAGGTCATCTCGCTGCCCGACGATCTTGCCTCGCGGCTTGAGGGGAAGAGCTCGCTCGGGCGGCTGGGGCTGGTCACCCACTCCACGGCCGGGTTCATCGACCCCGGCTTCAGCGGGCACGTGACGCTCGAACTGTCCAATCTCGCCACGCTGCCGATCAAGCTCTGGCCCGGGATGAAGATCGGCCAGCTGTGCATGTTCCGGCTGACCTCGCCCGCCGAGTTCCCGTACGGCAGCGAGCGCTACGGCTCCCGGTACCAGGGGCAGCGCGGGCCGACCGCCTCGCGGTCCTACGTCAATTTCCATCGGACCCAGGTGTGAGGGCAGCCGCAGACATGAGTGACGTTCGGGAGAACCTGACCTACGAGCGGTTCGGCGCCGCCATCCGCGAGCTCGCGCAGACCATCGCCGACGACGGGTACGAGCCGGACGTCGTGCTCAGCATCGCGCGGGGCGGTGTGTTCGTCGCCGGGGGGCTTGCCTACGCCCTGGACTGCAAGAACATCCACCTGGTGAACGTCGAGTTCTACACCGGGGTCGGGACGACGCTGGAGATGCCGGTCATGCTCGCGCCCGTCCCCAACGTGATCGACTTCTCCGACAAGAAGGTGCTGATCACCGACGACGTCGCCGACACCGGCAAGACGCTGAAGCTCGTGCGCGACTTCTGCCTCGACACCGTCGCCGAGGTGCGCTCCGCGGTGATCTATGAGAAGTCCCACTCCCTCGTGAAGTGCGAGTACGTCTGGAAGCGGACCGACGAGTGGATCAACTTCCCGTGGAGCGTCGAGCCGCCCGTCGTGACCCGGGCCGGACAGGTGCTCGACGCCTAGGCGGAGCCTGCGAAAAGGGCCCCCGGCTGTCTCGCCGGGGGCCCTTTCGCATGCCCCGCCTCAGAGGGCAGGACGAAGACCGGGAAAACGGGAAGAAGACTAGAACGTTCCCAGCTTCACGATCGACAGCAGCGCGATCAGCTGGATCGCCGACGCGCCCAGCGCCTTCGGCCAGGGCAGGTCGTGGGAGCGGGAGACCATCAGCGTCAGCAGGGCGCCCGCGCCGATCCAGGTGGCCCAGCCGAGGAGCTGGACGAAGCCGGCGTCGCCGCCGAAGAACATGGCGAAGACCAGGCGGGGCGCGTCCGTGAGCGCCGTGATCAGCATGGACAGGCCGACCGTCGGCTGCCAGGCGCCGTCGCCGCCGAGCTGGCGGGCCAGCGTGTGGGTGACCACACCCAGGATGAACAGGCCGAGCACCATCACGACCGCCGTTATCAGCACGATCGGCACCGCGTTGGAGAGCGTGGCGCTGATCGCGTCCTTGCGGGCACCGTCGAAACCGAAGACGGCCAGCAGGCCGTAGAGGAAGGTGGTGATGAGCGCCGGGATCCACATCGTGTAGTCCCGCATGCGCAGGAAGGTCTGGTCGGGGGAGAGGATGATCCCCTTCAGCAGGTCCTTCCAGTGCAGCGGCGGGCCGAGCGGGGCGGCGGGGGCGGCGGCCGATCCGGCCTGGTAGGTCGCGCCCTGGGTGTAGCCGGCGGCCTCGTCGATCGAGAACGCCTGGGTGTGGCCCGGGTTGTTGGCCGCGTACGGGTCCTGGCCGGCAGCGCCGCCGCCCGGGTAGCCGCCGTCGTCCCCGAAGTACTCCGGCTCGTCGCCGGCCGGGCCCGGGTGTCCGTACGCGCGTCCCTGCCGGCCGTACGCCTGCCCCTGCTGCGGGTAGGAGGGCTGCTGCCCCTGCTGCGGGTACGACTGCTGCGGGTACGGCCGCTGCGGCGCCTGCGGGTAGCCGTACGAGGGCCCCGCGGGCTGCCCGTACGACGGCCCCGCGGGCTGTCCGTGCTGCGGTCCGGGCCGGCCGTACGACGGTCCCTGCGGCGCCTGCTGTCCTTGGGGGGTGCGGTTGTCCCGGCCCCCGCGTCCGATCCTGAATCCAGCCACGTCATCGAACGTACCTGGTCCCGGAGAGTGACGTGCCCGGCCCGGGGGTCCGGGCCGGGCTTTGCGGCCGACCTGTGACATCCCCTAAGGGACCGTCAGCGACTCGGCCAGGGAGTCTTCAGGGTTTCCCCCCCGGGGAGCCCTCGGCCGGTGAGGCGGAGCGGGGGGCGTTGGTCCAGGATGGGGGCCATGAGCGTAGTGAAGATCAATGTGCTGACCGTGCCCGCCGAGCAGCGGGAGGTGCTGGAGAAGCGGTTCGCGTCCCGCGCCCACGCCGTGGAGAACTCCGACGGCTTCGAGTGGTTCGAGCTGCTGAGGCCCGTCGAGGGCACCGACACGTACCTCGTGTACACGCGCTGGCGGGACGAGGAGTCGTTCCAGGCGTGGATGGAGGGCCCGATGAAGGCCGCGCACCAGGGCGGCGCGGAGGGGGAGCGGCCGAAGCCGGCGGCCTCCGGCTCCACGCTGTGGTCCTTCGAGGTGGTGCAGCAGGCGGGGCCGAAGAGCGAGTAGCTGCCGCGCCGGGCGCCCCGTTGCCGACGGTCCCTATGCGGACGGTTCGGAAGCGGGGCGCTTCGCTACGAAAGAGCCGAGGCCGACCTCGGCTCGGATGAGCCCCTCGGACTTGAGATGGGCCAATGCCTTCTGCGCGGTCGAGGCCGCGATGCCGAACTCGGCGGACATCTCGACAACGGACGGTACGCGGGTTCCCAGAGGGTACTCACCGCTGGCGATGCGCGCAGTGATGGCCTCGGCCACCTGGCGCCACACGGGGCGGGTGCGGTCAAGCTCGGGGGTCATGCGGTTGACGCTAAAACTCCGCGGTAGACCGTGCGACCGCGGTAGACTTCGGTATACCGTGCCAGTGAAGCGCCCCGGCGACGGTTGCAGCCGTCCCGGGGCATGGCCGCCAGCTGCAAGGAGCTGATGACGTGACCGACCTTATCCGCCGCTTAATCGCCCGCGTGGGCCTCCTGCTGTTTCCGCCCGGCGCGGAACCGGCCCCGTATGTCCACTTCCCGTCACCCCCGCCCCCACCTCTCCCGCGCCACCGCAGCCCCTACGGCCTCGACACCCCCCTCGACGCCACCGCCCACAGGGCCGTACGACCGTATGTGGACGCTCTTGAACAGCCGTATCGGATCCCGGCGTTGGAGGCCGCGTGACATACCCTCCGCGTCTGCTGCCCTGGTCGGGGGCCGAGGGCAAGCCCTGCTATCTCCTCACCGACGGAGACGACGGACCGCTCTCCCGGCTGGCCGACGCCACGGAGGCCGTGCAGCTCGGTATGGGTGGTCGACTGCTCGCCCACGCCAGGGAGCTGCTGCCGGACACCCCGCCCGGCGAACTCCGTTTCCTCGCCGAGTGCTTGACCCAGGCCCTGGACGACGCCCTGCGTGTCGCGGAGAGCCGGGGGCGGCGGCTGGAGAGCTGAGGGAAGACCCCGCCCCGCTCAGTTCCGCTTCGGCTCCCTCGGGATACGACGGCGCCCCCTGCCTGTGCGAAGCAGGGGGCGCCGTACGCGGGAGAGCCGGGGTTACTTGACCGGCTCGGGCTCCGGCTCGCTCTCGGGCTCCGGCTCGCCGGCCGGGTCGACCGGCGTCCTGACGGAGTCGAGGAGCAGCTGGGCGACGTCCACGACCTGGATGGACTCCTTCGCCTTGCCGTCGTTCTTCTTGCCGTTGACCGAGTCGGTCAGCATGACCAGGCAGAACGGGCAGGCCGTCGAGACGATGTCCGGGTTCACCGAGAGAGCTTCGTCGACGCGCTCGTTGTTGATGCGCTTGCCGATCCGCTCCTCCATCCACATCCGGGCACCACCGGCGCCACAGCAGAAGCCGCGCTCCTTGTGGCGGTGCATCTCCTCGTTGCGCAGGCCCGGGACCTTGCCGATGATCTCGCGCGGGGGCGTGTAGATCTTGTTGTGGCGGCCCAGGTAGCAGGGGTCGTGGTAGGTGATGATGCCCTCGACCGGGGTGACCGGGACCAGCTTGCCCTCGTCCACCAGGTGCTGCAGCAGCTGGGTGTGGTGGATGACCTCGTAGTCGCCGCCGAGCTGCGGGTACTCGTTGCCGAGCGTGTTGAGGCAGTGCGGGCAGGTGGCGACGATCTTCTTCGCGGACTTCGGCTTCTTCGTCGACTCGTCCTCGTCGTCCTCGCCGAAGGCCATGTTGAGGGCCGCCACGTTCTCCATGCCGAGCTCCTGGAACAGGGGCTCGTTGCCGAGGCGGCGGGCGGAGTCACCGGTGCACTTCTCGTCGCCGCCCATGATCGCGAACTTGACGCCCGCGATGTGCAGCAGCTCGGCGAAGGCCTTGGTGGTCTTCTTGGCGCGGTCCTCCAGGGCGCCGGCGCAGCCGACCCAGTACAGGTACTCGACCTCGGACAGGTCCTCGATGTCCTTGCCGACGACCGGGACCTCGAAGTCGACCTCCTTGGTCCACTCCAGGCGCTGCTTCTTGGCCAGGCCCCAGGGGTTGCCCTTCTTCTCCAGGTTCTTGAGCATCGTGCCCGCCTCGGACGGGAACGCGGACTCGATCATCACCTGGTAGCGGCGCATGTCGACGATGTGGTCGACGTGCTCGATGTCCACCGGGCACTGCTCGACGCAGGCGCCGCAGGTGGTGCAGGACCACAGCACGTCCGGGTCGATGACGCCGTTCTCCTCGGCGGTGCCGATCAGCGGGCGCTCGGCCTCGGCCAGCGCGGCGGCGGGGACGTCCTTCAGCTGCTCCTCGGAGGCCTTCTCCTCGCCCTCCATCGTCTTGCCGCCGCCGGCCAGCAGGTACGGCGCCTTGGCGTGCGCGTGGTCCCGCAGGGACATGATCAGCAGCTTCGGGGAGAGCGGCTTGCCGGTGTTCCAGGCGGGGCACTGCGACTGGCAGCGGCCGCACTCGGTGCAGGTGGAGAAGTCCAGCAGGCCCTTCCAGGAGAACTGCTCGACCTGGGAGACACCGAAGACGTCGTCCTCGCCGGGGTCGGTGAAGTCGATCGGCTTGCCGCCGGAGGTCATCGGGAGCAGGGCGCCGAGGGAGGTCTCACCGGTGGCGTTGCGCTTGAAGAAGATGTTCGGGAACGCCAGGAAGCGGTGCCAGGCCACACCCATGTCGGTCTTGAGCGAGACCGTGATCATCCAGACGAAGGAGGTCCCGATCTTGATCATCGCCGTGAGGTAGACCAGGTTCTGCAGCGTGTCGACGCTCGTGCCCCGGAAGGCGGCGACCAGGGGGTACGAGGCGAAGTACGCGGCCTCGTAACCGTGCACGCCGGTGAGGGCGCCCTCAAGACCGCGCAGGGTCATGATGGCGAGGCCGATGACGAGGATCACGGCCTCGACGAAGTAGGCCTGGCCGAAGTTGGAACCGGCGAACCGCGACTTGCGGCCGGGCCGGCGCGGGTGGCTCAGCTGCCGGATGACGATGAGCGTGAGAATGCCCAGCGTGGTCATCGTGCCGATGAACTCGACGAACAGCTCGTACGGCAGCCAGTGACCGATGATCGGCAGCGTCCAGTCGGCCTGGAACAGCTGGCCGAAGGCGTTGATCAGCGTCAGCACCAGGGAGAAGAAGCCGACGGCGACGAACCAGTGGGCGACACCCACCACGCCCCACCGGTTCATCCTGGTGTGGCCGAGGAACTCCCTGATCACCGTGGCGGTGCGGGCGGTCCAGTCGTCGGTGCGGGTGCCCGCCGGGACGTCCTGGCCGAGCCGTACGAACCGGTAGATCTGCGCGATGGCGCGGCCGAACAGCGCGACGCCGACCACGGCGAGTACCAGCGACACGATGATCGCGGCGAGTTGCATGGGGGCTCCTCGGGCCTGCGAGGTGATTTATTACTAAGCGGTAACTTATGCAGTCCGTCTGAGACTACCCCCATCTTCCTGCGGGATGCAGCCGGGCGCGGGGTGATGCGCATCATCCCACGGGTCATCGGATCGTGTTATTCGTACCGAATTGCTACTTTCGCCCCTACCTTAGAGCCGTGCTCTACGGGATCGCCGCCGCCACCGCCGCCCTGCTCCTCGCCGCCGTCCTGGCGGCGCTGCTCAGGGTCCCCGCGCTGCGGGCCGGCATCGTCGACCGGCGCCGGCAGCGGCGGCTGCCGCTGCTCGGCGGGCTGGCCGTGGTGGCCGTCACCTGCCTGGTCACCTGGATGGGGCAGTGGACCCGGGTCGCCCCGCTCGGCGACGGGGTCGTCCGCCTGCTGGTCGCCGCCTGCTCGGTCGCCGCGCTGGGGCTGGTCGCGGACGTGTGGCGGCTGCGCGCGCGGGTGCTCGTCGCCGGTACGGCCGTGGCGGCGGCCTGCGTGGTGCCGTACGACGAGACGGGCGTGCCGGGCGGGCTGCTCGCGCTGGTGTGGATCGTCGTCGCCTCCCTGGCCTTCAAGGGGCTCGACCACGCCGACGGGCTGGCGGGTACCGTCGGGGTCGTCACCGCCTTCGGGGCCGGGGCGTGCGCCGCCGCCGAGCTGATGGACGGGCTCGCCGTCCTGCTGAGCGTGTTCGCCGCCGCCCTCACCGGCTTCCTGATGCACAACTGGCATCCCGCGCGGATCGGGCTCGGCAACTGCGGCTCGCTGTTCACCGGGTTCCTGCTGTCGTCGTCCCTCGTCTTCACGCGCGCGGGGTACGAGCTGGTGCCGAGCGCGGCGGTGATGTTCTGCCTCGGCGCGGTGGCGATCGCCGACGCCGTCCTCGTGGTCCTCGCCCGGGGGCTGGCCCGGCGCCCGCTGCTGCGGCGCGGCCCGGACCATCTCGCGCATCGGATGCGGCCGCTCGGGCTCACCCCGCCGGGCTCGGTCGTGCTGCTGGGTGCCGGCTCCTTCTCCTCGGTGCTCGTCGGGGTGCTCGTGCACACCGGGTGGACGGGGGAGGGGGCCGTGCTGTGGGTGGCGGGAGCGGCGCTGCTGGTGGTGCTCGTCCTCCTTCGCATGCCTGTCCAGTCACCCCGGCGCACGGAATCGACGCAGGTCAGAGGCCAGTTGCGCGTAAGGAACGGATAAGACTTGAGCCCCACCGACTCAGGTCTGTTGACCCATCGCCGGGCGTCATGCACACTTGAGTCCGTTCCACTCAAGTCAGCTGGAGGAATCAACCATGGCACGTGCGGTCGGCATCGACCTGGGCACGACTAACTCCGTCGTCAGCGTTCTGGAGGGCGGCGAGCCCACCGTCATCACCAACGCCGAGGGCGCCAGGACCACGCCGTCCGTCGTCGCCTTCGCCAAGAACGGTGAGGTGCTCGTCGGCGAGGTCGCCAAGCGCCAGGCGGTCACGAACGTGGACCGGACCATCCGCTCGGTGAAGCGCCACATGGGCACCGACTGGAAGATCCAGCTCGACGGCAAGGACTTCAACCCGCAGCAGATCTCCGCGTTCATCCTGCAGAAGCTGAAGCGGGACGCCGAGGCCTACCTGGGCGAGAAGGTGACCGACGCGGTCATCACCGTCCCGGCCTACTTCAACGACTCCGAGCGTCAGGCGACCAAGGAGGCCGGTGAGATCGCCGGTCTGAACGTCCTGCGCATCGTCAACGAGCCGACCGCGGCCGCGCTCGCCTACGGCCTCGACAAGGACGACCAGACGATCCTCGTCTTCGACCTCGGCGGCGGCACCTTCGACGTGTCCCTGCTGGAGATCGGCGACGGCGTCGTCGAGGTGAAGGCCACCAACGGTGACAACCACCTCGGTGGTGACGACTGGGACCAGCGTGTCGTCGACTACCTGGTCAAGCAGTTCCAGTCCGGCCACGGCGTGGACCTGTCCAAGGACAAGATGGCCCTCCAGCGCCTCCGCGAGGCCGCCGAGAAGGCCAAGATCGAGCTGTCCTCGTCCACCGAGACCTCGATCAACCTGCCCTACATCACCGCGTCCGCCGAGGGCCCGCTGCACCTGGACGAGAAGCTCACCCGCGCCCAGTTCCAGCAGCTGACCGCGGACCTGCTGGAGCGCTGCAAGACGCCGTTCCACAACGTCATCAAGGACGCCGGCATCTCCATCAACGAGATCGACCACGTCGTCCTCGTCGGTGGCTCCACCCGTATGCCCGCCGTCGCCGAGCTCGTCAAGGAGCTGACCGGCGGCAAGGAGGCCAACAAGGGTGTGAACCCGGACGAGGTCGTCGCCATCGGCGCCTCGCTCCAGGCCGGTGTCCTCAAGGGCGAGGTCAAGGACGTCCTGCTGCTCGACGTCACCCCGCTGTCCCTCGGCATCGAGACCAAGGGCGGCATCATGACCAAGCTGATCGAGCGCAACACCACGATCCCGACCAAGCGCTCCGAGATCTTCACCACGGCCGAGGACAACCAGCCGTCCGTGCAGATCCAGGTCTACCAGGGCGAGCGCGAGATCGCGGCGTACAACAAGAAGCTCGGCATGTTCGAGCTGACCGGTCTGCCGCCGGCCCCCCGCGGTGTCCCGCAGATCGAGGTGTCCTTCGACATCGACGCCAACGGCATCATGCACGTGACCGCCAAGGACCTGGGCACGGGCAAGGAGCAGAAGATGACCGTCACCGGCGGCTCCTCGCTGCCGAAGGACGAGGTCGACCGGATGCGCCAGGAGGCCGAGCAGTACGCGGAGGAGGACCACCGCCGCCGCGAGGCCGCCGAGACCCGCAACCAGGGCGAGCAGCTGGTCTACCAGACCGAGAAGTTCCTCAAGGACAACGAGGACAAGGTCCCGGGCGAGGTCAGGACCGAGGTCGAGGAGGCCGTCGCCGAGCTGAAGGAGAAGCTCAAGGGCGAGGACACCGCCGAGATCCGCACCGCCACCGAGAAGGTCGCGGCCGTCTCGCAGAAGCTGGGCCAGGCCATGTACGCCGACGCCCAGGCCGCGCAGGCCGCCGGCGGCCCGGAGGGCGCCGCCCAGGGCGGCAAGGCCGCCGACGACGACGTCGTGGACGCCGAGATCGTCGACGACGAGCGCAAGGACGGTGCCGCGTGACGGAGGAGACCCCGGGCTTCGAGGAGAAGCCCGACGTCCCCTCCGGCGCCACCCCCGACGACGCCGAGTCGAAGGCCGCCCCCCAGGAGGGGGCGGCCCCGGCCGGGGACGGAAGTGCAGACGCGGGCCTGGTGGCCCAGCTGGACCAGGTGCGCACGGCGCTCGGCGAGCGCACGGCGGACCTCCAGCGCCTCCAGGCCGAGTACCAGAACTACCGCCGCCGGGTCGAGCGCGACCGCATCGCGGTCAAGGAGATCGCCATCGCGAACCTCCTGACCGAGCTGCTGCCCGTGCTCGACGACATCGGCCGCGCGCGGGAACACGGCGAGCTGGTCGGCGGCTTCAAGTCGGTGGCCGAGTCGCTGGAGACCGTGGCGGCCAAGATGGGCCTGCAGCAGTTCGGCAAGGAGGGCGAGCCCTTCGACCCGACGATCCACGAGGCCCTGATGCACTCCTACGCGCCGGACGTCACCGAGACGACCTGCGTGGCGATCCTGCAGCCCGGGTATCGCATCGGCGAGCGCACCATCCGCCCCGCGCGGGTGGCCGTCGCCGAGCCGCAGCCCGGCGCGCAGACCGTCAAGGCCGAGGGCGCCGAGGAGAACACCGAGGCGAAGCAGGCCGACTCCGCCGACGACAAGGAGAACGGTGGCCCGGAAGAGGGCTGACGTAATCACCGCAGACAGGAAGGAGGGGCGTCGGGGATGAGCACCAAGGACTTCATCGAGAAGGACTACTACAAGGTCCTCGGCGTCCCCAAGGACGCCACCGAGGCCGAGATCAAGAAGGCGTACCGGAAGCTCGCCCGCGAGTTCCACCCGGACGCCAACAAGGGCAACGCCAAGGCCGAGGAGCGCTTCAAGGAGATCTCCGAGGCGAACGACATACTCGGCGACCCCAAGAAGCGCAAGGAGTACGACGAGGCACGCGCCCTGTTCGGCAACGGCGGCTTCCGCCCCGGGCCGGGCGCCGGCGGCTCCTTCAACTTCGACCTGGGCGACCTCTTCGGAGGCGGCGCCCAGGGCGGGGCGTCCGGCGGCTTCGGCGGCGGACTCGGTGACGTCTTCGGGGGCCTGTTCAACCGCGGCGGAGCCGCGGGCACCCGCACCCAGCCCCGGCGCGGCCAGGACATCGACACCGAGGTCACGCTGAGCTTCACGGAGGCCATCGAGGGCGCCACCGTGCCGCTCAGGATGTCCTCCCAGGCACCCTGCAAGGCGTGTTCCGGCACCGGCGACAAGAACGGCACACCGCGCGTGTGCCCGACCTGCGTCGGCACCGGGCAGGTGGCCCGGGGCTCGGGCGGCGGCTTCTCGCTCACCGACCCCTGCCCCGACTGCAAGGGCCGCGGGCTGATCGCCGAGCACCCCTGCATGGAGTGCAAGGGCAGCGGCCGCGCCAAGTCCTCGCGCACGATGCAGGTGCGCATCCCGGCCGGCGTCACCGACGGGCAGCGCATCCGGCTGCGCGGCAAGGGCGCGCCCGGCGAGCGGGGCGGACCGGCGGGCGACCTGTACGTGGTCGTGCACGTCGGCGAGCACCCGGTGTTCGGGCGCAAGGACGACAACCTCACGGTGACCGTCCCGGTGACCTTCACCGAGGCCGCGCTCGGCGGCGAGGTGAGGGTCCCCACCCTGGGCGGCCCGCCCGTCACCCTGAAGCTGCCGCCCGGCACGCCCAACGGCCGCACCATGCGCGCCCGCGGCAAGGGCGCGGTCCGCAAGGACGGCACTCGCGGCGACCTGCTGGTCACCGTGGAGGTGCGTGTTCCCCAGGACCTGTCGGGGAAGGCTCGTGATGCGCTGGAGGCGTATCGCGAGGCGACCGCGGGCGAGGATCCGCGGGCGGAGCTGTTCGAGGCCGCGAAGGGAGACTGAGAGAGATGGACGGCCGTCGACGTAACCCGTATGAACTGACCGAGGAGACCCCGGTCTACGTCATCTCGGTGGCGGCCCAGCTCTCCGGACTCCACCCGCAGACGCTGCGCCAGTACGACCGCCTGGGCCTGGTCTCCCCGGACCGCACCGCGGGCCGGGGCCGGCGCTACTCGGCCCGCGACATCGAACTGCTCCGCCAGGTGCAGCAGTTGTCGCAGGACGAGGGCATCAACCTGGCCGGCATCAAGCGCATCATCGAACTGGAGAACCAGGTCGCCGCGCTGCAGTCCCGCGTCGCGGAACTGCAGGCGGCCCTGGACGGCGCGGCGGCCGCGATGCAGCAGCGCGAGGCCGCCGTCCACGCCTCCTACCGCCGCGACCTGGTGCCGTACCAGGAGGTCCAGCAGACCAGCGCGCTGGTGGTGTGGCGGCCGAAGCGGCAGCAGAACGACTGACGCGGCTGAGGCGGTGGCGCGGAAGCGGGGCCCGGAGGGAAGACTCCGGGCCCCTTTCGCGTGCCTCGGGCGGGCTCAGGGCGCGATGCCGATCCGGAACACGTGCGCGCCGACCGGGTCCGACTCCGTGCCGTCCGCATAGACGGCGGTGACCTTGTAGAAGACGGTGTCGGCCGCCGGAGCCGTGGTGTCCCGGTAGAGGTCGTCGAACGCGACGGGTTCGTCCGTCAGCCGCGCATAGGCACCGGCGGAGCGGTCCCAGCGGTACACGCGGTAGCCGGTCGGAGTGCCCTTCGGGTCGTCGCCGTAGTGGTCGGCGTCGATGTCGGGGCCCTCGGCGGTGTCCATGACCCGCATGTGCAGGGTGCCGGAATCATCGGAGTAGGTCTCCGTCGGCATCCGGTCCAGCTCGGTGACCTCGACGGCGGACGAGTCGCCGGTGCCGAGGGCGTTTCCGTCCCCGTCGACGGCCACGACCACATAGCGCAGGTGCTCGCCGTCGGGCAGGCTCACGTCCCGGTTCCTGGACCAGACCGCGCCGAACGGCAGGCTGCGCGTGATGTCCGTGTAGGTCCAGGCGCCGTCGCGGTACACGCCCCGGTGGATCTCGTAGTGGTCGACGTCGGCGGCGGTGCTGTCGTCCCAGTCGAGCAGGACGCCGTTGCCCTGCGCGGTGGCGGTCAGCCCGGTGACGGCGGGCGGCGGCGTGTAGTCGCCGACATGGTGGACGGTGACGGGGGTGGGGGCGGGGCCGCCGTTGCCCGCGTCGTCCACGGCCCAGACCATGTAGGTGTGCGTGGTCGAGCGCGCGATGTCGGTGTCCGTGTAGGAGGTGCCGGCCACCTCGGTGAGGCGGGCGCCGTCCCGGTAGACGACGAACCGCGAGACGCCGCTGCCGGGGGGACCCCAGTCCCAGCGGAGGGTGACGCCGTGCTCGCCGTCCTCGGCCTTGACGTCCGGGGCGTAGGTGGGCGGGGTCTCGTCGCGGGTGTAGTACTCCGAAGTGCCGGACGGCGCCGACTCGTTGCCGGCGGTGTCGACGGCGGTGACGACGTAGAAGTAGCGGTCGCCGGTCTGCGGCGGACGGTCGGTCCACGTCGTGGAGCGCAGCAGCGCCTCGCCGCTCAGCAGGTTGTCCGGGGTCGTCGTGACGGGCCACGCGGTGGAGCGGTAGACCCGGTAGCCCGCGACGTCGGGCTCGGTGTTCGCGCTCCAGGAGAGCGTCACCTCGCGGACCGGGTCCATGGACCAGCCGGCGGCGTCGGCGGGCGCGGCCGGAGGGGTGGTGTCCACGGTGGTCACGCCCTGGTCGGCCGTGCCCGCCGACTCGTTGCCCGCCCTGTCGTAGGCGCGGACCTCGTAGTAGTAGGTGGCGCCGGTCTTCGGCAGGGTGGTGTCGGTGTACGTCGTGGCGGTGGTCGTGGCCAGCGGCCTGACGGGGTACGACGTGCCCTTCAGCCGCCGGTAGACGCGGTAGCCGGCGAGGTCGATCTCGGTGTTCTTCGCCCAGCGGATCCCGGCCTTGCCGGTCGCGGCGTCGTACGTGACCGAAGCACCCGTCGGCACCAGGGGCTTGACCTTGTCGACGGTGGCGGAGGTGCGCGGGGCGTAGCCGAACTTCACGCTCGCCGCGCCCGTCCAGTTGACGTAGTCGAGGCGCAGGGTGTGCCTGCCCTGCGGGACGGTGACGTAGACGGTCTTGGCGCGCGCCGTCGAGGTGTCGGACCAGAGGTCGGCCTCGCGGACGCCGTCCAGGTAGACCCGGATGCCGTCGGTACCGGAGACGGCGAAGGTGAAGGGGCCGCCGGAGCCGAAGTCGCGGGTGACGGTCCAGCGGACGCCGAAGCCGTCCTTCGGCAGGCCGGTGGCGGGCGCCCCGCTCCAGCTCTGGTCGACGGCGGAGTCGCAGTCGGTCTTCCGCGGAGTGCCGGAGAACGTGGTGTTCGCGTAGAACATCCGCTGGTACACCGGTGAGGCGCAGGGAACCGTGGCGGAGGCGGGTGCGGTGACCGCGCTCAGCAGGCCGCCGGCGGTGGCGAGTACGACGGCCGCGGCGGTCACGCGTCTGGCTGGGTTCATTCGGTCCTCTGATCGAGTCGTGGCGGCATACGGCTGGTGGTGATCACGACTCGTCACCCAGGAGCTTGGTTGTACGGATCTCTGCCGCCCCTTGCCGGCATGCGGCTCGTCTCCTTTGCCGTTTTCTTTGCCGTCTCCTGAACGCCCCTTGGATCAGGAGTCCGTAAAGAGTAATTGGCGAGGAATCCGCTTGACCTTCACAGGGTCAGCTGAGGGTGGTGTTGCGGACTCGTTAAGTAGTTGCCCTTGACGCCGGGTGTGGCCTCCGCGTTGGCTTTTCAGACACCTGGGTCGTATAGCAGCCCTACGTCCGGAACGCACCTGAAGTGAGCCCCCGAATGCGTCGTATCGCCATATCCGTGGCCGCATCCACGATGACCCTCTCGCTCGCCGGATGCGGCGTGCTGGACGCGACGGGGGACGGCGCGAGCGCGAGCCCGAGCAAGGGCAACGACATGACGGTGGGCCTGCTGCTGCCGGAGAAGGCGAACACCCGTTACGACAGGTTCGACTACCCCATCATCAGGGACAAGGTCGCCGAACTCACCGGGAAGAAGGGCAAGGTCGAGTACGAGAACGCCGACGCGAGCGCCGCCCGGCAGGCCGCGCAGCTGCAGAAGATGATCGACGACAAGGTCGACCTCATCCTGCTCGACGCCGTCGACTCGCACGCCGTCGCCGCCGGGGTGAAGAAGGCCAAGGAGGCGGGCATCCCGGTCATCGCCTACGACCGTCTCGCCGAGGGCCCGATCGACGCCTACGTCTCCTTCGACAACGAGCTCGTCGGCGAGGTGCAGGGCCGCACCCTGCTGGAGGCCCTCGGTTCGAGCGCCGACACCTCCAGCAAGATCGTCATGGTGAACGGCTCGCCCACCGACCCGAACGCCAAGCAGTTCAAGCAGGGCGCGCTCTCCGAGCTGAACGGCAAGGTGACGATCGCGGAGTCGTACGACACCACGGAGTGGAAGCCGGAGCTCGCCGAGACCGAGATGGCCAAGGCCATCAGCGTGATCGGCAAGAACAACATCGCCGGCGTCTACGCCGCCAACGACGGCATGGCCGGCGGTGTCATCAAGGCCCTGAAGGCGGCCGGCGTCACGAACCTGCCCCCCGTCACCGGCCAGGACGCGGAACTCGACGCGGTCCAGCGGGTCGTGGCCGGCGAGCAGTACATGAGCGTCTACAAGGCCTACCCGGACGAGGCCGAGGCCGCCGCGCAGATGGCCGTCGCCAAGGTCCAGGGCAAGGACATCCAGTTCGACGCGCTCACCCAGGACAAGGTCGACAGCCCCACCGACAAGGGCATTCCGGCCAAGCTGATCCAGCCGACCGCCCTGACCAAGCGCACCATCAAGTCCACGGTCGTCGCGGACGGCATCTACTCCGTGGGCGACATCTGCACCGCCAGGTACAAGGCGGCGTGCGCGGTGATCGGCCTGAAGTAGGGCGCGTTCCGGCGAAGCCGCCATCTTGGTGCGGGGCGAGGGCCGGAGCCTCACCGATAACCGGACATAACCGCGTTATACGGTGGCCCCGTCGGGAAGAGCCGTGTTGCGGACCCGGTCGACGCCGCGCATAGTTGCGCTGCGGAAGTGGCAGCACACCGGGGGTGAAATGGGCGATGGCCGGGCGCGGGGCGGAGGAGCATCCACACGGCGCCGACCGACTGTGCGCGGCCGGGGACCGGGTGTATTCCCGTGCCGTACGCCGCGGGCGGGTGCCGCGCACCGATGCCGAGACGGTGCCCTGCCTGCTGGAGCTGGCCCTGCTGCACCCGGACCCCGACGACATGGACTGGCTGGTGCCGACCTCCCCGCAGGAGGTCATGACCAGGCTGCTGCGCGGGGTCTACGACGAGGTCAGTAAGAGCCAGCGGCGGGTGGGCTCGGCGGTGGCCGCCTTCGAGTGGTACGCGGGCCTCGGACGGCAGCTGGGGGCCCTGGCCGCACCGGCCGAGGGCAGCGCGATCCGGGTGCTGGACGGGCTCTCCCGGATCCAGGCCGCGATGGACGAGGCGACCGAGGCGTGCACGACCGAGGTGCTCACCGTGCAGCCCGGCGGCATCCGCCGGGAGGCCGAGCTGACCGAGGGGCTGCACCGGGCGCTGGCGCTACGCGGCCGGGGCGTGCGCATGCGCGACCTGTACACGCACGTGGCCCGCCATGGCCAGGGCCTGCTCAACTACCTGGAGCTGATGGGCGACACGGTCGAGGCCCGCACCCTGGACGAGGTGATCGACCGCCTGATCCTATTCGACCGCACCGTGGCCTTCATCCCCGCCAACGCCGACCGCACGATGGCGCTGGAACTGCGCCACCCGGCCCTGGTCGAATACCTGGTCACGGTCTTCGAACGGCTCTGGCGCCTGGCCATCCCGCTCACCGCCGCCCTCCCCGACACCGGCATCGAGGGCATCTCGCACCGCGAGCAGTCCATCGCCGCGCTGCTCGCCGAGGGCCACCAGGACGCGGTGATCGCCGAGCGGCTCGGCATCAGCGTGCGCACCTGCCGCGCCCACATCGCCCGCCTCTCGGAGACGCTCGGCGCGGCCAGCCGTACCCAACTGGGCGTCCGGATCGCCCAGGTCGGCCTGGACGGGCCCCCGAGGCCCGCCGCGCCCGCCCTCACCGTCCCTGATCCAGGATCCCCGACTGTGCGATGAGGTAGCCGAGTTGGGCGCGGCTGCCGCTGCCGAGGGCCTGGGCCAGCTTGGCGATGTGGGCGCGGCAGGTGCGTACGTTCATGCCCAGCCGGCGGGCGATGGCCTCGTCGACATGGCCCTCGACCAGGAGCTTGGCGATGGAGTGCTGGATCTCCGTGATGCCGTCGTCGGCGGTCTCGTAGGGGGTGCCGGCGCTCAGCGGGACCGCGCGGCTCCACATGAACTCGAACACCTTGATCAGGTAGCGGACGAGACCGGGGTGGCGCAGCTCCAGGGCGACCTGCTGGTCGTCCCGGGTGGGGATGAACGCGACGGTCTCGTCGCAGATGATGAGACGTTCCACCAGCTCGTCGATGGTGCGGTACTCCGCCTTGCCGTTGGCGAGCTGGCCCACGTAGGCCAGCTTCTCCGGGTTGTACCGCGCGGTGTGCTGATAGAGCGTGCGGATGCGCACGCCGCGTTCGATGAGCGGTCTGTCGCGCTCCAGGCCCCGCAGGAGGCTGCGCTCGGAGTAGCGGTCGCTCGGCTGGACCGTGAGCACCTCGGTCTGGCACTGGGACGTGGCCAGGTTCAGCGCCGCGTTTATCCGGTCCCCGCCCTCCAGTACCGTGAGGGAGTCGGTGGTCGCCGTCGTATGGCTGCTGAGCGCCATGAACGGGTCGAAGACCTCGGCCAACTGGATCGACAACCGCCGCCGTTCGGTGATCTCCCGTTCTATGGGGCTCAGCCGCTGGGCCAGGGCCACCGGCGCGGGCACCGGGCGCAGCCACTCCGGATCGTCGGGGTCGGGGTGCAGGAGGGCGAACTCCAGCAGGCAGGGAGCGGGTTCCGCCTCCGTGCGGGCGATGCGTCCGGCACGTAGAGCATCCGCGTAGAGGCGTCCTCCTTCCTCACACATCTCGGTCACCGCATGGGGATGTGCAGCTTTAGTCCGATTCGTTGCCAAATCTCCACCCCCCAGGGTCCTGAACATGCAGGAACATGATGCATCGATTATGTGGCCACGACGTGCCCGAATGAGCCATCGTCGTATCCGACGGGGGAAGAGGGGACCTTCAAGTGAGGACGAAGCCGACTATGGGCAAGAGACTGCTTCGCTCGATACTTGCCGCCGCCTTCTCCGTCCTTGTGGCCGTGGGAGCGCTGGGCGGCTTCACGAGCGAGAAGGGCGACGATCGGGCGGACACCAGCTGGCCGGCGGCGGCTGCGACTACCGCGGTCGCCAGCGACACCAGTTGGCCAGTGATTCACGCGGACGCTGGGAGGAGTTGACGTGACCACCCCGCCCGACGACCGCTCCTTCCGTCGCGAGATGGCCACGGCCTACCGCTCCGGCTGGCACTTCATCGACCTGGTCACCGCCATCCCCCACAGTGGTGACTCGCTGATGGTGACCGTGTTCGGAGAGCCGGTCGTCGTCACCCGGGACGACGACGAGGACGTGCGGGCGTACCGGTGCCTGCGCAAGCCGCGTGGCGCGCCCCAGCCGGTCCGGTGTGCCATCCGGTACGGAATGATCTTTGTCAACCTCGATCAGCGGGACCACCGGCTCGCCGAGCCCACGGACGAGGAACTGACGACCATCTCTGCCACCCCCCGCAGTGCCTGACGCGATTCCCCCGTCGTAAAAGATCGCTCAGGTGCTTCCCCCCGCAGCGGCGTCACCGTGACCTGAACACGGTGACGCCGCTGCAGTTTTCCGGGGATATGCCACGGCATAGTGCGGTATGGGGCCGCTTCCAGGGTGGCTGAAAGTTTTCGGCCGTCTCAGAGGTTCCCCAGGGCGCGCCCGACCTCTATCTCGATCACCACACGCGCCGGATTCGGCCCCGGTGTCCGCTCGTAGCGTTCGGCGTAGCGCCGTACCGCCTCCGCGACCCGTTCGGGCTCCGTCCGTACCCTCGCCCGCCCCTCCAGCGTGGCCCAGCGCCGGCCGTCCACCTGGCACACCGCCACCCGGGCGCCCTCGGCCCCGGCCGCGCGTACATGCCGCGCCTTCGCGCTGGTCCCGTTGGTGATCACCCGGGCCAGCGCGGCCTCCGCGTCGTACGTCACCCCCACCGGCACCACGTGCGGGCTGCCGTCCGCGCGGAGTGTCGTCAGCGTGCACAGATGGCGTTCCCGCCAGAACCCCAGGTACTGCTCAGAGTGCTTCACCATGTCCCGCAACCTAGCCCGCGCAAGCCTTGCCCCCCACCTTGAGCGGAATGGACTCAACTTTGTGTACGCTGGTTAAGTCAGCAGTGGAGTGCTGCAGTGGTGGACGAGGAGGAGAACGGACAACGTGGACGCCGAGCTGACCAACAGGAGCCGGGACGCGATCAACGCGGCCAGCAACCGCGCCGTGACCGAGGGGCACCCGGACCTCACGCCTGCGCACCTGCTCCTCGCGCTGCTCGCGGGGCAGGAGAACGAGAACATCACCGACCTGCTCGCGGCCGTCGACGCCGACCAGGCCGCCGTACGCGCGGGCGCCGAGAAGATCCTGGCCGCCCTGCCCAGCGTGACCGGATCGACCGTCGCGCCCCCGCAGCCCAACCGCGAGCTGCTGGCCGCCATCGCGGACGCCACCGAGCGCGCCAAGGCGCTCGGCGACGAGTACCTGTCCACCGAGCACCTGCTCATCGGCATCGCCGCGAAGGGCGGCGCGGCCGGGGACGTGCTCAAGGGGCAGGGCGCCGACGCCAAGAAGCTGCAGGAGGCCTTCCAGAAGGCCAGGGGAGGACGCCGCGTGACCACCGCCGACCCCGAGGGCCAGTACAAGGCCCTGGAGAAGTTCGGCACCGACTTCACCGCCGCCGCCCGCGAGGGCCGGCTGGACCCGGTCATCGGCCGGGACCAGGAGATCCGGCGGGTCGTGCAGGTGCTGAGCCGTCGTACGAAGAACAACCCCGTGCTCATCGGTGAGCCCGGCGTCGGCAAGACCGCCGTGGTGGAAGGGCTCGCCCAGCGGATCGTCAAGGGGGACGTGCCCGAGTCGCTGAAGGACAAGCGGCTCGTCGCGCTCGACCTCGGGGCGATGGTGGCCGGGGCCAAGTACCGCGGCGAGTTCGAGGAGCGGCTGAAGGCCGTCCTCGCCGAGATCAAGGAGTCCGACGGGCAGATCATCACCTTCATCGACGAGCTGCACACCGTCGTCGGCGCGGGCGCCGGCGGCGACTCCGCCATGGACGCCGGCAACATGCTCAAGCCCATGCTGGCCCGTGGCGAGCTGCGCATGGTGGGCGCCACCACCCTGGACGAGTACCGGGAGCGGATCGAGAAGGACCCCGCCCTGGAGCGCCGCTTCCAGCAGGTGCTGGTCGCCGAGCCCACGGTGGAGGACACGATCGCGATCCTCCGTGGCCTGAAGGGCCGTTACGAGGCCCACCACAAGGTCCAGATCGCGGACTCGGCACTGGTGGCGGCGGCCACCCTCTCCGACCGCTACATCACCTCCCGCTTCCTCCCCGACAAGGCCATCGACCTGGTCGACGAGGCCGCCTCCCGCCTGCGGATGGAGATCGACTCCTCGCCCGTCGAGATCGACGAACTCCAGCGCGCCGTGGACCGGCTGAAGATGGAGGAGCTGGCGATCGGCAAGGAGACCGACCCGGCCTCCCTCGCCCGCCTGGAGAAGCTGCGCCGCGACCTCGCCGACAAGGAGGAGGAGCTGCGGGGACTGACCGCCCGCTGGGAGAAGGAGAAGCAGTCCCTCAACCGGGTCGGTGAGCTGAAGGAGAAGCTGGACGACCTGCGCGGCCAGGCCGAACGCGCCCAGCGCGACGGCGACTTCGACACCGCCGCCAAGCTGCTCTACGGCGAGATCCCGCAGCTGGAGAAGGAGTTGGAGGCCGCCTCGGAGGCCGAGGAGGAGGCCGCCACGGACACGATGGTGAAGGAGGAGGTCGGCTCCGACGACATCGCCGACGTCGTCGCCGCCTGGACCGGCATCCCCGCCGGCCGCCTGCTGGAGGGCGAGACGCAGAAGCTGCTGCGCATGGAGGACGAGCTGGGCAAGCGGCTCATCGGCCAGACCGAGGCCGTACGGGCGGTCAGCGACGCCGTACGACGCTCCCGCGCCGGTATCGCCGACCCCGACCGCCCCACCGGCTCCTTCCTCTTCCTCGGCCCGACCGGTGTGGGCAAGACCGAACTCGCCAAGGCGCTCGCCGACTTCCTCTTCGACGACGAGCGGGCCATGGTCCGCATCGACATGTCGGAGTACGGCGAGAAGCACAGCGTGGCCCGGCTGGTCGGCGCGCCCCCCGGGTACGTCGGCTACGAGGAGGGCGGCCAGCTCACGGAGGCGGTGCGCAGGCGCCCGTACAGCGTGATCCTGCTCGACGAGGTGGAGAAGGCCCACCCCGAGGTCTTCGACATCCTGCTCCAGGTGCTGGACGACGGCCGCCTGACGGACGGCCAGGGCCGCACGGTCGACTTCCGCAACACCATCCTGGTGCTCACCTCCAACCTGGGCAGCCAGTTCCTCGTCGACCCGCTGACGAGCGAGGCCGAGAAGAAGGAACAGGTCCTGGAGGTGGTCCGGACCTCCTTCAAGCCGGAGTTCCTCAACCGGCTCGACGACCTGGTGGTCTTCTCGGCCCTGACCAAGCCCGAGCTGGAGCGGATCGCACAGCTCCAGATCGGGCGGCTCGGCAAGCGGCTCGCCGAGCGCCGGCTCACCCTGGACGTCACGCCGGAGGCGCTGGCCTGGCTGGCGGAGGAGGGCCTGGACCCGGCCTACGGCGCCCGCCCGCTGCGCCGCCTCGTCCAGACCGCCATCGGCGACCGCCTCGCCAAGGAGATCCTCTCCGGTGAGGTCAAGGACGGCGACACGGTGCGGGTGGACAGGTCCGGGGACGGCCTGCTCGTGGGACCGCGGACCGGCAAGACCCTGTGACGAAGGTGCCGCCGGGCCCGTCCGCCGGTGACGGACGGGCCCGGGTCAGTTCTGCAGTTGGTTGAGCGGCATGTCCCCCTCCGCCAGCAGCATGATCACGGCGACGACGAACCAGACCGCGACCACCAGGCACACCAGCCACAGACCCCACAGCAGCCACCGCAGCTCTCTCTTCATGCGCATGCCGCGATCATGCCGCCGGTCGGTCATGACACCGTCATCCCCGGGTGACCGGTTCGTGTCAGCCCAGGGCTGACATGGGCGTCGGGGCTTGCCTCCCCCCTCCCCGGATGAGGGAGGATGGCCAGATCCACCATGAAGGGAAAAACACGGTGAGCATCGACCCGTCCTCGATTCCGAACTTCGGGGGCCAGCCCGAGCCGCAGCCCCAGGGACCGGCCGGCCCCGTCCTCCCGGATCAGGACCTCGTGAAGCAGCTCCTCGACCAGATGGAGCTGAAGTACGTCGTCGACGAGGAAGGCGACCTCGCGGCTCCGTGGGAGCAGTTCCGCACCTACTTCATGTTCCGCGGGGAGGCCGAGCAGGCGGTCTTCTCGGTGCGGACCTTCTACGACCGCCCCCACCCGATCGACGAGAAGCCGCAGCTGCTGGAGTCCGTCGACGACTGGAACCGCCGCACCCTGTGGCCCAAGGTCTACACCCACACCCACGACGACGGCACCGTCCGGCTGATCGGCGAGGCCCAGATGCTGATCGGCACGGGCGTCGACATCAACCACTTCGTCTCCTCCACGGTCAGCTGGGTGCGGGCCGCGATCGAGTTCGACAAGTGGCTCGCCGAGCAGCTCGGCCTGGAGCAGGAGGTCAACGAGGCGGACAAGCGCGAGGACGAGGGCGACGGCGAGTAGGTCCCGCCGCCCGGCCTACAGCGGCTCGTGCGCGTACACCACCAGGTACGCGCCGTAGAGACAGCTGAGCCCGGCCAGGCTCGCGACCAGCACGGTCGCGTGCCAGGGCCGGGCTCTCGCCATGCCCGCCAGCCCCCGGGCGAGCGGCAGCAGCAGCGGGAACGCCGGCAGCAGGAACCGCGGCTTGGACTCGAAGAAGCCCGACCCGCCGAGCGCGACCAGCAGCAGCGCCCCGCTGTAGACGAGCAGCGGCAGCGGAGCGCGGTCCAGGCACAGCAGCGCGTACAGCACCGCCCCCGCCAGGACGAGCGCCAGCGCCACCGGGAACACGAACCGGCCGCCGTGCAGCAGCATCGCGCGCACGAAATCCAGCGACCCCCGCCCGAAGTCGAACCGCGACCCCCACAGCCGCTGCACCTCGAAGTAGCCGCCGGTCAGATCCCCCTTCTGCCGGCCCACCCACAGCACGTACGCCGTCCAGCCCAGCGGGGCGAGCGCCGCGCCCGTCCACAGCCTGTGGGAAACCTTTCCGCGCCGCCGCCACACCTCGGCCCCGGCCGCGGCCAGCACCGCGGCGGCGACCGTGAAGCCGTTCGGCCGGGCCAGTCCCGCGAGCGCCGCGAGGGCACCGGCCCACAGCCAGTTACCGGCCAGCACCGCGTACAGCGACCAGGCCGCGAACGCCGTCAGCACCGGCTCGGTGTACGCCATCGACAGCACCACCGAGTGCGGCAGCAGCCCCCACAGCAGCACCAGCGCGATACCGGTGGTCCGCCCGTGCAGCCGGGTGCCGACCGCATGGATGCCGGCGGCGGCCACGGCGGCCCCGGTCCACGAGATCAGCAGCCCGGCGAGGTCCCCGCCGAGCGGGGCCAGCGCGGTCACCGCCCGCAGCAGCGCCGGGTACAGCGGGAAGAACGCCAGGTCGCTGTGCGGGCCGGGGTCGTGGGAGGGCAGGTCGTGGCCGTAGCCGTGCGCGGCGATCCCCAGGTACCAGACCGAGTCCCACGACCGGCCCAGCAGCGTCAGGGGGTGCTTGCCGGCGGTGTGGGCGACGACGACGAGCACGGCCGCACCGATGAGCCGGGCCCCGAGGAAGAGGCACACGGCGATCCCGCCGGCTCGCATCAGGGACGTGTGCCGCGCCGACTTCGGAGCGGTGACGGGCGGGGCGAGGACGGTGCTGGCGTGGCTCACACCTCTGCACCCTGCAAGTGCGGGGGCGCGAGCGCGAGCAGGTGACCGCCGACGGTGTCACGGTTTCACCTGTGTCGAGTAAGCGCCTCACATCGCCCGCAGCCTCTCAGCGGCCTCCCGCAGGACCTCCTCCCGCTTGCAGAACGCGAACCGCACGAACGGCGCCCCGGCCTCCCGGTCGTCGTAGAAGACGGCGTTGGGGATCGCCACCACGCCCGCGCGCTCGGGCAGGCTGCGGCAGAAGGCGAAGCCGTCCTTCTCGCCGAGGGGCCGGATGTCGGTGGTGATGAAGTAGGTCCCGGCCGGGACGAACACCTCGAAGCCCGCCTCCGCCAGACCCCGCGCCAGGATGTCGCGGCGGGCCAGCATGGACCGTCGGAACTCCGCGAAGTAGGAGTCGGGCAGGGCCAGGGCCTCGGCGACCGCGTACTGGAAGGGCCCCGAGGAGACGTACGTCAGGAACTGCTTCGCCGAACGCACCGCGCCCACCAGCTCCGGCGCGGCCGTGACCCAGCCGACCTTCCAGCCGGTGAAGGAGAACGTCTTGCCGGCGGAGGAGATGGAGACGGTGCGCTCGCGCATCCCGGGGAAGGACGCGAGCGGCAGGTGGCCGGCGGTGTCGAAGACCAGGTGCTCGTAGACCTCGTCCGTGACCACCAGCAGGTCCCGCTCGACCGCCAGCTCGGCGATCGCGGCCAGCTCGGCGCGGGTGAGGACCGTACCGGTCGGGTTGTGCGGGGTGTTGATCAGCAGCAGCCGGGTGCGGCCGGTGACGGCGGCGCGCAGCTCGTCCAGGTCCAGGCGGAAGGAGCCGTCGTGCGGGCGCAGGGTGACCGGTACGCGGGTGCCGCCCGCCATCGCGATGCTCGCCGCGTAGGAGTCGTAGTACGGCTCAAGGGCCACGACCTCGTCGCCCGGCTCGACCAGCGCCAGCAGCGCGGCCGCGATCGCCTCCGTCGCGCCCGCGGTGACCAGCACCTCGGTGTCGGGGTCGTACGACAGCCCGTAGCGGCGCTGCTGGTGCGCGGCGATGGCGGTGCGCAGCTCCGGAACGCCCGGCCCCGGCGGGTACTGGTTGCCGCGGCCCTCGCGCAGTGCCCGCACCGCCGCCTCGCGCACCTCCTCGGGGCCGTCGGTGTCGGGGAAGCCCTGGCCCAGGTTGATCGATCCGGTGGCCACGGCGAGCGCGGACATCTCGGCGAAGATCGTCGTCCCGAACTCGGCGAGCCGGCGGTTGAGGTGAGGACGTGCGCTGGAGGTCATGCCGGCCATCCTCCGCCCAAGCTCTGGAGTTCCTCAACTCACGTTCCAACTGTCGTCGTCTGTCGGCGCTGGTCGCCTTCGGACGGCCGGCTTTCCTGGGGTTTGAGGCCTGGGCGGGACAGCCTCAGGATCCTTGACGCTCAGCATGGTCTAGCCCACACTGGGGTGAGGAAACCTTCCAACTCGGGCCTTTGGGGGCGGTGTTACCCCTGGAGGACGGTGCTCATGACCGTCCCGTGCCCCGCGGAGTGAACGTCAGTGGCTCACTCCGTGAGGGTGCGGGTCGGCCAGGCCCGCCTGACACCGGAGGTTTCTGATGCAGGATGACAACAAAACAGAGTGCCCGCGGACCAACATGGTGATCTACGTGATCCCGGTGCCACAGGCAGAGGATGAGGGGCACGTGTGCCCGAGTCCTCGGCTGGATACGCGGGAGCGGCATAGTGAAGAATGTCTGTTTTCGTTCAAAAGAGTCGCTGTTTCAGTAATTTCTGGCATTTTTACTAAATTTGCGGTCCAATACTTTGACGATGGTTTTGTATACAAAATTCTTGAGATCTTCCACCATATTTTCTGAGTGAACGGCCCCGGGGCTGAAGCCCACGGGGCCGTTTCGTGTTTCCAGGGCCTTATCCGGCTGTTCATGAGCCGACTGGCGCCGACATGCCGATCCGGGGCTGACGCTGCGGGTGTACGCACAGGTCGGCAAGCAAAGTGAACGTCGCCCACCCAGTGGCACACCATCTGGCGGACCCTGGCGAACCGTGGCGAATGTTCCACCGCTGCCCGCACCCCGGGTAGGTTGCGAGAACGGCACCCGTCTCCGTAAGACTCCCTGGCTCGACTTGAGCAGGAGCCAACTGAAGTGTTTGTGCGCTCGGTTGGAAGTAGCGACAGACAGGAGCCGACACGATGGGGCGACCCAAGGAGAGGAAGCGCCGCCGACGCCCGAAAAGGGACTGGGTTGAGCTGGCGGTGGTGATCCTCGGAGCGGTCACTGCCATCGCGGGGTGCGCTGAACGGTTCCTTCACTGACCTAGTGAAGGGCCGGGCGCTCCGGCCGATATGGACGGGCATGCGTGAGCCCGGCCGGGATGTAGTCGGCCGGGCTCACAATGCCCCGCGCGCGAGGTCTGGCTCCGGGTGGCTCCGGAGCCAGGCACTCGTGAATCACGCGGGAGTCTTGAATGACCAATGGCGCGCGTGGCGTCTCATGCGAGAGCCCCAGGGCTGCCGCCGCCTCGGTGTTGTCCCGATGCTACAGCCGCTCTGCCTGCGAATACCTCTGCTGATGCACGTTATTGCAGGTCAGCGGGGTGGCGCGAAAGCCTGGCGGTCAGTAGCGAAGCCAGGCGAATTTTTCAGGTTCTCATTGTTCGTGCAGGTCAGCGCGTTGCAGGGGTAGCGCGAAAGTACAGCGGGGGGTAGCGAAGGGTGGCGTTCTCCGGGCCGCGCAGGTAAGGCGTTCTTCACCCGGGATTACGGCCTCGTCGGGGTTGCTGGCCTTCAGGGTGTGGTGCGTAACGGGGAGATCACGGCCCACAGACGGCCCGCTGAGGCCCCTGAGTTGCACGTCTACACAGGTCAAGGGCATTTCTCCAGGTGGGACCCTCAGAAGTTCCTCAACTCCGCTTTGAGTCCCGGGCCGGCCGGGCATCCCCCGGTCACCGCGGTCCACGGGGGGCCGCTACGGGGGAACGGAAGGAGGGTGACGCCATGGACGCCGGCATCATCTTCATCCTGGTCGTGGCCGCGTTCGTGACCCTCACGGCCATGGCGGGCGCGCGGAACGGCGACCGGCGGGGCAGCGTGTCGCCCGGCAAGGGCCGGCGCGGCCGGTCGGGGGCGTACCGCTCGTCGTCCTCGTCGTCGTCCTCGTACGACGGCAGCGGCAGCTGGTGGGCGGGCGGCGCCGACTCCGGTTCGTCGGGCGGGCACCACGGGGGGCACCACGGCGGTCACCACTCCTGCGGGGGCCACTCCTCCTGCGGAGGCCACTCCTCCTGCGGCGGAGGTTCGTCGTGCGGCGGCGGGGGCGGATGCGGCGGAGGCAGCTGACACGGGGCAGCTGAGCTTTCGGGGGAACCGCATACGGCCGCACACGGGCGCCTGCCGGCGAGGACGACCGGCGGGCGCCCGCCGTCTCGTTCTCGCGCCCGGCGCACGCCATGGTTGAACAGTTGAACTGTGGAGCCCCCTGAGGGATGGAAACCCCACGAAGTTGGGTAAAAACGCTGTGGGGGCGCCTCTGTTCATGATTCCCTCTAAATCGCCAACGCAGCCCCTCGGACGTCCCTGAGACTCCCCACCCGGCCGAGCCGGCTGGGCTGACATGGCCGATCTCCCCCCTCATCGCGTGTTTGCGGAGCCGATCCATGCTCACGACCCTGAACACCTCCTACACCGATACGCGCGCTGCCGACCTAGCCTGGGCCCTGGGACGCGAGCCGCTGCCGGCCCTGGCCACCCTCGATCTGGAACTCGCCGGCACAAAGCTCCAGTTGAGACTGCTCGGCGCCTCCCACCAGGTGCTGCTGGAGGAGGAGCGCGGCCTGTGTTCGGAGACGGTCGCGTGCATCCCCGGCTCCAGCACCCCGCTGCCCCTCGGCGTCGCCAAGCGCGTCGACGACTGGGAGTACGAGTTCGCCGCACGCGTCGAGGTGCTCAGCCCCGGCTCGTTCGCGGGCCGCGCCCAGGAGTTGCTGGCCCTCGTCTCCGACCATCCGCACGGCCTCGCGGGCGTCTTCCCGGGCAGCCCGCACGCCTTCACCGCGCTGCTGGCCCAGTACCACGAGGGCCAGGTGCACTGGCGCACCTGGCACGCCTACCCGCAGGACGGCCAGTTGGTGGCCACCCGCACCCGGGTCGGGGCGCGGGTGCGGGCGGCGCGGCCCGCTGAGCACACCGCTCCGACATAAACCCGTCAGGCGTCAACTGCCCCCAGTTCCACACGTGTGGGTGACGAAGCGTGCCGCGCATGTGACGTAACGTCGCAACGTGATCGAACCGCACGCCCCCGCTCCCCCGGGTGCCCCGCCCTCCTGGACAGGCCCCGCCCGGCTGCCGGTCCGGCCCGGCACCGGGCGGTTCCTGGTTCTCGTGTGCGTCTTCGTCTGCGCCGCCTGCGGCCTCGTGTACGAACTCGAACTGGTGGCGTTCGCCTCGTACTTGATGGGCGACTCGGTCACCCAGGCCTCCGTCGTGCTGTCCGTGATGGTGTTCGCGATGGGCATCGGCTCCCTCGGGGCGAAACGGCTGCGCTGGCACGCGGCGGCCGGCTTCGGCGCGATCGAGACCGTCCTCGCGCTGGTCGGCGGCTGCAGCGCGATGGCGCTGTACGCCGTCTTCGCCTGGACCGGCGACTGGGGCGGGCTGTGGGCCGAGGGCCCGCGCTGCCTCCTGGTCGCCTTCTCCCTCGCCATCGGCCTGCTCATCGGCGCCGAAGTCCCGCTGCTGATGGAGCTGATCCAGCGCATCCGCCACCAGGACGCGGGCGGCGCGGTCGCCGACCTGTTCGCCGCGGACTACGTGGGCGCGCTGGTCGGCGGTCTCGCCTTCCCCTTCCTCCTCCTGCCCTTCCTGGGCCAGTTGACGGGCGCCCTGGTCACCGGCACGGTCAACGTGGTGGCGGGCGGCGCCCTGGTGCTGGGCCTCTTCCGCCGCGACCTGACCCGCCGGGCCCGCTGGACCCTGCTCGTCGTCGGCCTCGTCGTCCTCGGTGTCCTCGCCTCCGCCGCCGCGCTCGCCGACGACTTCGAACGCGCCGCCCGGCACGCCGTCTACGGCGACGACGTCCGGGTCGCGGAACAGACCGGCGTCCAGGAGGTCGTCCTGGCCGGCGGCACCGACGGCAAACCACTCGACCTCTTCCTGGACGGCCGGCTCCGGGTCGGCGGCCGCGACGAACGCCGCTACCACGAGGCCCTGGTGCACCCCGCGCTGTCCGGCGGGCCGCACACGCGCGTCCTCATCCTCGGCGGCGGCGACGGCCTTGCCGCCCGCGAGGTGCTGCGCCGTCCCGGGGTGCGCCGCGTCGACCTCGTCGAACTCGACGCCGGTCTGGTCCGGCTGGCCCGCCGCGACCCCGGGCTCGCCGCCGCCAACGGCCACGCCTACGCCGACCCCCGCCTCCACACCACCACGGCCGACGCGCTCGGCTGGCTGCGCGCAGTACGGGGACGGTCGTACGACGTCGTGATCGCCGATCTCCCCGACCCCGGGATCACCGCCAGCACCAAGCTGTACTCCCAGGAGTTCTACGGCCTGGCCCGCCGCGTCCTCGCCCCCCGCGGCCGGCTCGTCGTGCACGCCGGTTCCGTCACCACCCGCCCCCTCGTCTTCTGGACGGTGGCCGCGACCCTGCGCGCGGCCGGCTTCGCCGACACCCCCTACCGGGTCCTCGCCCACGACTCCGGTTTCCCGGCCGGCCCCGACCGCTCGGCCGGCGCGCCCGGAGCCCCGCACGACTGGGGGTTCCTGCTGGCGGCCCCGGGACACACTCCGCCACCGCTGCGGCTGGGGTCCTGGCCCGCCCGCACGCTGACCCAGCGCGGTCTGGCGGCGGACGGGAGGGCGGCGGCAGGGACGCGGATCGGGGGCCTGCCGGCTTCGACGCTGGTGCATCCGCGGTACTGAGGGGCCGCCGGCCGGTGGCGAGGAGCCCGGTCTTCGTGAGGGTACTTTGCGGCCACACCTGGGTAGGCTCAGCGGACATGGAGCACCAGGTCTTCGTCCCGGTCCCGGTCGAGCCGCTCAGGGCCGCCCTCGCCGATCCCGCCCGGGTCGCCCGCGCCATCCCCGGCCTGCAGCAGGACGCCGGTGCCGCCCCCGTCGCCGGACGCCTGAAACTGCGCGTCGGCGGACACTCCGTCACCTACCGCGGCAGGGCCCGGGTGGTGGCCCGGGACGACGGCACGTACGCCGTCGAGGCCGACGCCGCCGAAGCCCGCGGCACGGGTGCCGTGAAACTCGCCCTCACCCTGCGCCTCGCGGACACCGAGGGCGGTACGACGGTCACGGCCGAGGGTACGGCGGCGGCGGACGGCCGCATCGCGGAGCTGCCGCCGGACGCGGTGAGCGCGGCGGCGACCCGTCTGCTGAACCGTTTCGTGGAGAACCTGGCAGAGAGCCCGGAGAAGCCGCCGGAGGCTTCGGCGGAGCACAGGACAGAGCCCGGAACCGAGCACACGCCGGTCGTGGGCACCGGGGCCCTGGCGCCCTCGCCGGACCCGGCGGCCGACCGTCTCGCGGAGGACTTCGCCGACACCGGTGAGCCGCCCGCCGAGGCCGCCCACGCGCGCCGCACGATGATCGGCCGCAGCGCCGAGGAGGTCGACCACGCGCCTCCGCGGGGGCGTTACGCGCCGGTTCCGGCCCCGCAGACGGTCACGGCGACGTCGGCTCTGCGCTGGGCGGCACCGGCGGCGGCGCTGGCGGTGGCGTCGGCGATCGTGGTGGGGAGGGCACTGCGCAAACGCCGCTGAACAGGCCACCGGCCTGCGGCCGTCCCGCCACCGCACCCGTCCCCCCAGTAGCCTCTTCCCGTGAGTAACGAAGACATCACGCTGACCGCAGGTGACGCAGAAGCACGTGTCAGCCCCGCCGCCGGCGGCCGTATCAGCGGGCTGAGGGTCGACTCCCTGGAACTGCTCAGGCAGGGGCAGGGCTACGGCTGCTTCCCGATGGTGCCCTGGTGCGGCCGCACCAGGGACGGCCGCTTCCTGGACGGCGGCACCGTCCGCCAGATGCCGCTCAACTCCCCGCCCCACGCGATCCACGGCACGGCCCGCGACGGCGCCTGGCGCACCGCGCGCGTCTCGCGGAACGAGGCGGTGATGACGTACGAGCTGGTCGAGCCCTGGCCGCACCCCGGCCGCGTCACCCAGAGCGTCGCGCTCGCCGAGGACAGCCTGACGCTGACGATGTCCGTGGAGACGTACGGCGACTCCTTCCCGGCGCAGATCGGCTGGCACCCCTGGTTCAACCGCAACCTCGGCGGCGAGGACGTCACGCTCGGCTTCAAGCCCGCCTGGCAGGAGGAACGCGGCGACGACCATCTGCCGACCGGCAACCGGATCGACCCGGGGCCCGGCCCCTGGGACGACTGCTTCGGCATGCCCGGCGGCGTCGACGTCACCCTCACCTGGCCGGGGCAGCTGGAGCTGAGGGTGACCAGCCGCGAGGAGTGGGTGGTCGTCTACGACGAGCAGGCCGCGGCCGTGTGCGTGGAGCCGCAGACCGGTCCGCCCAACGGCCTGAACACCCTGCCGCGGCTGGTCACCCCGCTGGAGCCGCTGGAGGCGGCGACGACCTGGAGCTGGCGGCGCCTTTAAGCTGGTCGGCATGACGGACGTACGTGGCGCGCTGCTGCAGCAGATCAAGGACAAGGCCGTGGTGCACGGCAAGGTGACCCTCTCCTCGGGTCTGGAAGCCGACTACTACGTCGACCTGCGCCGCATCACCCTCGACGGCGAGGCCGCCCCGCTGGTCGGCCAGGTGCTCCTGGATCTCACCGCGGACCTGGAGTTCGACGCGGTGGGCGGGCTCACCATGGGCGCCGACCCGGTCGCCGCGGCCATGCTGCACGCCGCCGCCGCGCGCGGGAGGAAGCTCGACGCGTTCGTCGTACGGAAGGCCGCGAAGGCGCACGGTCTGCAGCGGCGCGTGGAGGGCCCGGACATCGCGGGGCGGCGCGTGCTCGTGGTCGAGGACACCTCCACCACCGGCGGCTCCCCGCTCACCGCGGTCGAGGCCGTGCGCGAGGCCGGCGCGGAGGTCGTCGCCGTCGCGACCATCGTGGACCGGGCGACCGGTGCCGCCGAGAAGATCGAGGCCGGCGCGGGTGTTCCGTACCGGTTCGCCTTCTCGAAGGATGAACTGGGTCTGGACTGACACGCGGGATTGACCTGGACTTGACCGGCGCATGGACCAGCGGTCCATGTCTGGAAAGATGGGGCCGACGACGACGTCGAACCCCCAGGTCTAGGTCAGGGCCGTAACGCACCAAGCCGACCCGCAACACCAAGGAGCGGACAGATGCCCATCGCAACCCCCGAGGTCTACAACGAGATGCTCGACCGGGCGAAGGCAGGCAAGTTCGCCTACCCGGCCATCAACGTCACCTCGAGCCAGACCCTGAACGCGGCGCTGCGCGGTTTCGCGGAGGCGGAGAGCGACGGCATCGTCCAGATCTCGACCGGCGGTGCCGAGTTCCTCGGCGGCCAGTACAGCAAGGACATGGTGACCGGCGCGGTCGCCCTCGCCGAGTACGCGCACATCATCGCCGAGAAGTACCCGGTCAACATCGCGCTGCACACCGACCACTGCCCGAAGGACAAGCTCGACGGGTACGTGCGTCCGCTGATCGCGGTCTCCGAGGAGCGCGTGAAGGCCGGCCGGAACCCGCTCTTCCAGTCCCACATGTGGGACGGCTCCGCCGAGACCCTCGCCGACAACCTCGCCATCGCCCAGGAGCTGCTGGAGCGCACCCGCGCCGCCAAGATCATCCTGGAGGTGGAGATCACCCCGACCGGCGGCGAGGAGGACGGCGTCTCGCACGAGATCAACGACTCCCTGTACACGACGGTCGAGGACGCCATCCGTACGGCGGAGGCCCTGGGCCTGGGCGAGAAGGGCCGCTACCTGCTGGCCGCCTCCTTCGGCAACGTGCACGGCGTGTACAAGCCGGGCAACGTCGTGCTCCGCCCCGACCTGCTGAAGGAGCTGAACGACGGCGTGGCCGCCAAGTTCGGCAAGCAGTCCCCGTTCGACTTCGTCTTCCACGGCGGCTCCGGCTCCACCGAGCAGGAGATCCTCACCGCGCTGGAGAACGGCGTCGTGAAGATGAACCTGGACACGGACACCCAGTACGCCTTCACCCGTCCGGTCGCCGCCCACATGTTCCAGAACTACGACGGCGTCCTGAAGGTCGACGGCGAGGTCGGCAACAAGAAGGCCTACGACCCGCGCACCTGGGGCAAGCTGGCCGAGGCCAGCATGGCCGCGCGTGTCGTCGAGGCCACGAAGAACCTGCGCTCGGCGGGCAACAAGATCAAGTAAGCGGTACGTCCTCGCGGTGGGCCCGGCGGCTGTCCTTGCCGCCGGGCCCGCTGTATACCTGGGGAGGTGCCCGACGTCCGGCTGGCCTCGCCCCAGGGCAGGTGGATCCTGCTCACCACGGTCCTCGGCTCCAGCATGGCCATGCTGGACTCCACCGTCGTCAACGTGGCGCTCCCGCGCATCGGCCGCGACCTGGACGCGAGCCTGGCCGCGCTGCAGTGGACGGTCAACGCGTACATGGTCACGCTGGCCGGTCTGATCCTGCTGGGCGGCTCGCTGGGGGACCACTACGGCCGCCGGAAGGTCTTCCTGCTGGGCGTGGTGTGGTTCGCCGCCGCGTCCCTGCTGTGCGGCCTGTCGCCGCGCCCGGGGATCCTCATCGCCGCGCGGGCGTTGCAGGGTGTGGGCGGCGCGCTCCTCACCCCCGGCTCCCTCGCGATCATCCAGGCGTCCTTCCACCCCGACGACCGCAGCCGGGCCGTAGGCCTGTGGTCCGGCTTCGGCGGCATCGGCGCGGCGGTCGGCCCGTTCCTGGGCGGCTGGCTGGTGGCCGGCCCCGGCTGGCGCTGGGTGTTCCTGCTGAACGTCCCGCTGGCCCTGCTGTGCGTACCGGTGGCGGTACGGCACGTGCCGGAGTCCTCCGACACCGGCAGCCGGGGTCGCTTCGACGTGCTCGGTGCCACCCTGGGCGCCCTGGCCCTGGCCCTGCTGACCTACGCGCTGATCGAGGCGCGGGCGGGTTCCCTGGCGGTGGCGCTGACCGGGGTGGCGGGTGTGGCGGCGGCGGTGGCCTTCGTGCAGGTGGAGCGGCACCGCCCGGACCCGATGCTCCCGCCGGACATCTTCGCCTCGCGCCAGTTCACGGCGGTCAACCTGGTCACCCTGTGCGTGTACGCGGCGTTCGGCGGCTTCTTCTTCCTCACCGCGCTGCAGCTGCAGGTGGTGGCGGGGTACTCACCGCTGGCGGCCGGTACGGCGTTGCTGCCGACCACCGCCCTGATGCTGCTCTTCTCCGCCCGCTCGGGCGCCCTGGCGGACCGTACCGGCCCGCGCCTGCCGCTCACGGTGGGTCCCCTGCTCTGCGCGGCGGCGATGCTGCTGATGCTGCGGGTGGGGCCGGGCGCGGACTATCCGACGGACGTGCTGCCCGCGTTGCTGGTGATGGGGGCGGGGATGGTCACCCTGGTGGCCCCGCTGACGGCCACGGTCCTCGCCTCGGTCGACGCCTCCCGGGCGGGCCTGGCCAGCGGCATCAACAACGCGGCGGCGAGGGCGGCGGGCCTGGTCGCGGTCGCGGCGCTGCCGCTGCTGGCGGGGATGGGACCGGAGGCGTACCGGTCACCCACGGCGTTCGACGCGGCGTTCGACCGGGCGATGCCCATGCTCGCGGGGACGCTGCTGCTGGGCTCGGCCCTCGCCTTCGCCCTGGTCCGCCGACCGGGCCCCGGCTGCCTGCGCCCGGAGTGCCGGACGCACGGGAACGTGACGGCTCCGCCGCTGGAGGGGGAGCGGCAGGGGGCCTAGGGGATTTCGTCCGGGACCAGCCCGGGACCAGCCCGGGACCAGCCCGGGTCCTGGTCGTGCCGTAGGGGGCGGTCGTCGTACCCGCGCTGTGCCCGCCCGCACCGGCGCAGGGGTACGCACCGGCCCAGGGTGCCCTTCCGTGAGCCACACTGAACCCATGACGATTCACCAGAACCTCCTCGGCGGCCCGCCCCCGACCCACCTCCCCGACGACCCCGAGCCCCGCGAGCTCCTCGCGCAGGGCACCGCCCCCGCGGACGTCGCCGCCAAGTACCCCACCTCCTCCCTCGCCTGGGCCCAGCTGGCCGACGAGGCGTTCGAGCGCGGCGCGGTCGTGGAGTCGTACGCCTACGCCCGTACGGGCTACCACCGCGGCCTGGACGCCCTGCGCCGGAGCGGCTGGAAGGGCCACGGCCCGGTCCCCTGGGAGCACGAGCCGAACCGCGGCTTCCTGCGCGCCCTGCACGCCCTCGCCCGCGCCGCGCAGGCGATCGGCGAGCAGGAGGAGTACGAGCGCTGCTCGCAGTTCCTGAAGGACTCCTCGCCGACGGCGGCCCAGACCCTGGGCTAGCCCGGCGGGAGTCACCGGTGTGGCCCGTCTGGCAGCGGACGGGCCTTGCCGTGGCCGCGGCGATTGCGGAGGATTCCGGGTGGGGACCGGGGCCCCCGTGCCGGAATCGGCAGGGGCGGACCGCTACCCGGAGTAACAACAGGAGACAGCGATGTCCCAACAGGCTCACCCCCTTCCCGAGGCCGAGCCCGAGACCCCGCATCTCGACTTCGCCGGTACGACGCCGTACGAGGACTACGTCAAGGCGGACGTGCTCACCCATCTCCAGCACACCCTCTCCGACGACCCCGGAGAGATGGTCTTCCTGGTGACGACCCAGGTCATGGAGCTGTGGTTCACGGTCATCGTGCACGAGTGGGAGACCGCGGCGAACGCCCTGCGCTCGGACGACGTACCGACCGCGATCGCCGCGCTGAAGCGTTCCGTCAGGGAGCTGGAGGCGCTGAACGCCTCCTGGAAGCCGCTCGGCCAGCTCACCCCGGCGCAGTTCAACTCGTACCGCAGCGCCCTCGGTGAGGGTTCCGGCTTCCAGTCGGCGATGTACCGCCGCATGGAGTTCCTGCTCGGCGAGAAGTCCGCGTCCATGCTCGTCCCGCACCGCGGCGCCCCCCGCGTCCACGCGGAACTGGAGAAGGCCCTGCACGAGCCGAGCCTGTACGACGAGGTCGTACGGCTCCTCGCGCGCCGCGGCCACCCGGTCCCGGCCTCGGTCCTGCGCCGGGACGTCTCCCAGCGCTACGAGCCCTCGGACGCCGTGGAGGCGGCCTGGACCGCCGTCTACGCGGGCGACGAGGGCGATGAACTCGCCCGGCTCGGCGAGGCGCTGACCGACGTGGCCGAACTGGTCTGGCGCTGGCGCAACGACCACCTGGTCGCCACCCGCCGCGCGATGGGCGCCAAGCCCGGCACGGGCGGCTCGGCCGGCGTGGCCTGGCTGGAGAAGCGTGCCCGCAAGAACGTGTTCCCGGAGCTGTGGACGGCGAGGTCCCATGTCTGAGTTCGTTCTGCGGGCGGAGAAGCTGGACGCGGCGGACGAGCTGGCGCCGCTCAGGGACCGCTTCCTCCTCGACGACGCCGTGTACCTGGACGGGAACTCGCTCGGCGCGCTCCCCGCGGGCGTCCCCGACCGCGTGGCCGACGTCGTCCGCCGCCAGTGGGGCGAGCTGCGCATCCGCTCCTGGGAGGAGAGCGGCTGGTGGACGGCGCCGGAGCGGATCGGCGACCGGATCGCCCCGCTGGTCGGCGCGGCGGCCGGGCAGATCGTCGTCGGCGACTCCACCAGCGTCAACGTCTTCAAGGCACTGGTCGCGGCGGTACGGATGGCGGGCGAGGACCGCACCGAGATCCTGGTGGACGCCACGACGTTCCCCACGGACGGCTACATCGCCGGGTCGGCGGCCCGGATGACCGGCCGCACCCTGCGCGCGGTGACCCCGTCCGAGGTTCCGGCGGCCCTGTCCGACCGCACGGCCGCGGTGCTGCTCAACCACGTCGACTACCGCACCGGCCGCCTGCACGACCTGCCGTCGCTGACGTCGGCGATCCACTCCGCCGGCGCCCTCGCGGTCTGGGACCTGTGCCACAGCGCGGGCGCGCTGCCGGTGGGCCTGGACCAGCACGGCGTCGACCTGGCGGTCGGCTGCACCTACAAGTACCTGAACGGCGGCCCGGGTTCACCGGCGTACCTGTATGTGCGCCGTTCCCTCCAGGACCGCTTCGACTCCCCGCTTCCGGGCTGGAACTCGCATGCGGAGCCCTTCGGGATGCGGCCGGAGTACGCCCCGGCGCCGGGGGCGCTGCGCGGGCGCGTCGGCACGCCGGACATCCTGTCGATGCTGGCGCTGGAGGCGGCGCTGGAGGTCTGGGACGGGGTGCCGGTCGACGCGGTACGCGCCAAGTCGCTGGCCCTGACCGACTTCTTCCTGGAGTGCGTCGCGGCGTATGTGCCCGAGGGGCGCGTCGCGTGTCTGACGCCGGTGGCCCATGAGGAGCGCGGCAGCCAGGTGGCGCTGCGCTGCGCGGACGCGGGGGACGCCATGAAGCGGCTGATCGGGCGGGGGGTGGTCGGTGACTTCCGGGCACCCGACGTGCTGCGCTTCGGTTTCACGCCGCTGTACGTGGGGTTCGCGGATGCGGAGCGGGCGGCTCGGGTGCTGGGGGAGGTGCTGGGAGAGGCGCCGGGCGGGGCGTAGGAGCCCTGGGCAGGGAACGGACGCGGGGCGCGGTACCGCTGGAGGTCACGGGCGCGGCAGGGCCGGCTGCGTCCGCGTCCGCGTCCGTTTCCGCGCGGCGCCGGCCGGGGCCACGACCCCGTGTCCGCGCACGTCATCGGCCTGGTACCTTCCCGGCTACGGCCGATTGCCGGCACGTGGTCCGTCCTGCCGGGTCCGCCGAACGCGTTCCATCGCTGAGAGGTTGAAGCATGCCGGACGACGCAGCAGCAGCCCGCGCTGCCGCCGAGGAGGAGTCGGCCTTCTCGCACGCCCCGGTCGACCCCGACGTCACGTCCGCGTACGGCAGCCACCCCGACCAGGTGATCGACTTCTACGCCCCCCGGACCGCGTCGGACGCGCCGGCCCCGGTGGTGGTGGTCCTGCACGGCGGCGCCTGGCGCGCCCGCTACGACCGGCGCCACATCACGCCCTTCGCGGACTACCTGGCCCGCAGGGGCTTCGCGGTGGCCAACGTCGAGTACCGGCGCGGCGGCGAGCCGCTGATCCCCGGGCAGAGCACGGGCGGCGACGGGGGTGACGCCACCCCTGTGGCCGGCCGCTGGCCCGACACCTTCGACGACGTCGCGGCCGCCCTGGACGCCCTCCCCGCCCTGATCCGCGGGGCGCTCCCGCAGGCCGACCCGCGTCGCACCGTGCTGACGGGCCACTCGGCCGGAGGCCACCTCGCCCTGTGGGCGGCGGCCCGCCATGTCCTGCCCGCGCACGCGCCCTGGCGCACCGACCGGCCGGCGCCGCTGCGCGGGGTCGTCGCCCTCGCCCCGATCGCGGACTTCGAGGTCGCGGAGAAGCTGGCCGTGTGCGACCACGCCAGTCTGCAACTCCTCGGCGGCCACGACGCGTTCGCCGAGCGACGCCCCTGCGCCGACCCCGTGCTGCTCCTTCCGACGGGCATCGCGACGACGCTCGTGCAGGGGCGTGCGGACCGGGACGTGCCGCAGGCGGTGGCCGAGTCCTACGCGGACGCGGCGGCGAAGGCCGGGGAGGTCGTGGGCCTGACGCTGCTGGAGGACGTGGGCCACTTCCCGCTGATCGACCCGGCGGCGGACGCGTGCGCGGTGGTGGCGGAGGAGATCGCCCAACTGGCCTGGTGACGGCTCGCCTTCGGCACCCGGTGATACCCGTAGTACCTGAGAGCCACCCCGCGGGACAGCTCCCTGGCGGGACGCGGACGACAGCCCCTGATTTCTAACGTCCTTGTCAGAGACGCCCGATGGCCGGGCCATCTGAAAGGAACCCGCCCATGGGGCACCCCAGCCACGCCCACCCGCGCCGGCCTGGCCCGGATCGCCCTGGCGAGACCTCGGGGCGACCCGTGCCTGCGCAGACCGCCCTTCACGCCCTGCGCCGAGCCGCCCGCCAGGTCGACGCCGGCACCCCCGCGTCCCGGGACCGTGCGATCGACGCCCTGCGCGCCCTCGCGATCCTCGGTGTCGTCCTCGGCCACTGGCTGGTGACGGCGCTGGTCGCCCAGGACGGCGGTCTGCACACGGCGAGCCCGCTGCAGCACATGCCCCGGCTCGCCCCGGTCTCCTGGGTCTTCCAGACGCTGGCCGTGTTCTTCCTGGTCGGCGGCCATGTGGCGACGCGCGGCCTGGCCTCGGCCCGCGACAGAGGCGACGGCTACGCCGCCTGGCTGCGAGCCCGTCTGACCCGCCTCCTGCGCCCGGTGGCCGCGCTGCTCGCCCTGTGGACGGCGGCGACGGTGACCCTCCTGCTCACCGGCACGCCCCTGCCCACGGTCCACACCCTGCTCAAACTGGCGCTGTCCCCGCTGTGGTTCCTGCTGGTCTTCGCCGCGCTCACGGCCGCCACCCCCCTCGTCGCGCGCCTCAACCCCCTCTGGCCGCTCGCCGTCGTGCTGCACGTGGACCTGCTCCGCTTCGGCCTGCACCTCGGCCCGTCCTGGCTCGGCTGGCTGAACCTGCCGGCTGGCTGGCTGGTCCCGTACGCCCTGGGCGCCGCCTGGGCCCGGGGCGAGCTGACGACCCGCCGCTCGGCCTGGACCCTGCTGCTCGGCGGTACGGCGGCCACGGCCCTGCTCGTCATCTGCGCGGACTACCCGGCGTCCATGGTCGGCGTCCCGGGCGCGCCGATATCCAACCTCAGCCCCCCGACCCTGGCGGCCGTCACCTTCGGCCTGGCCCAGTGCGGCCTCGCCCTCCTGCTCCGCGACCGTCTGCGCCGCGCGATGGCCCGGCCCCTGGCCTGGGCGGCGACGGCCTTCGTCAACCTCTCCGCGATGACGCTCTTCCTCTGGCACCAGACGGCCCTGATGGCCACCACGGCGACGGCCCTCCTGGCCGGCCGCCTGCCCGGCCTGCACACCGCCCCGGACTCCCTCGCCTGGGTGGCCTCCCGCCTCGTCTGGCTCCCGGTCTTCACCCTGACCCTGGCCCTGTGCTGGACGGCCTTCCGGCACCACGAGCAGGGCCCCCGCCGCCCCCGCAACCGCACATCGCACGTGGTCCGCCGCCAGGTGCCGCCAGCGAGGTCCCCGCACCATGCCTAGAGTGACGCCCGTGATGTCCGCGGAACCCGAGAACCAGACCGAGCACCCCGGCGGCACCACGCCCGCGACCTCACCCGACTCCCCGGTCCCGGCCGAGGACGACTCCCCGATCCCGGCCGAGGACGACTCCCCGATCCCGGCCGTGGACGAGTCCCGCCCGTCCACTCCCCCTTCCCGCACCACCCGCCTCCGCGCCTGGCTGGGGGAGAACCCCTCCTCCCAGTCACCCCCCTTCTCCAAGTACCGCTGGCTCCGTCTCCTCACCTACCTGCTCACCTGCTACGCGGCCCTGGCCATCACGGGAGCCGGCGCGGAGGAGCTGTCCGACAGCTACGGCCTCGCCACCGCCGTATCCCTCCTGTGCACGTCCCTCCAGGGCGCCGCGATCGTCCTGGCCCTGTGGCGGCCCGTCCCCGCCTGGGCCCTGTCGCTGGCAGCCGCCGCTGTCACCGCGCTGCTCGCCCGGCAGCAGATGATGGCGCCCATGCTTCGGCTGGCCGGCCCGACCTGGCCCTGGTCCACGCCCGTTCTGCTGGCCCACATGGTGGTACTGCTGCTCGTCGCCCTGCGCGTCCGCGTCCGCGGCACGGTGGCCGCGCTCGGTGCCACCGCCTTGGTCACCTTCCTCGTCGAAGGCGTCATAGGAGCGCGGTTCTACACCCCGACGGGAAAGGTGGCGATCGGCCTGTTCGCCGTCGCCGCGCTCATCGGCGCCGCCCTGCGCGGCCGCAGCGAGGCCCGTACCGAACTGGTCCAGCAGGAGACGCTCACCGCCGAGGAACGGGCCCGCCGCACCCTCCTGGAGGAGCGCAGCCGTATCGCCCGGGAACTGCACGACGTGGTCGCCCACCACATGTCGGTGATCTCCATCCAGGCCCAGGTGGCTCCCCACCTGGTGGAGAACCCCACGGAGGAGCTGAAGGAGAACCTCGCGGGCATCCGCAACAACGCCCTGGAGGCGCTGACCGAACTGCGCCGTGTGCTCGGCGTCCTGCGTTCCGAGAGCCCGGACGAACCGGAGGCCGGGGACATCTCCCCTCTGTCCGCTCCGGGCACCGGCCCGGCACCCGACGCCCCGCAGCCGAACCTCGCCCGTCTGGACTCCCTGCTGGAGAACACCAGGGCGGCCGGCGTGGACGTGGTGAAGGCCGAGGAGGGCGACGCCCGCGGCTACTCCCCCGGCGTGGAGCTGTCCGCGTACCGGATCGTCCAGGAGGCCCTGAGCAACGTACTGCGGCACGCGCCGGGCGCGAAGGTGCGTGTGGACATCGCCCACTTCCCCCGCGGCATATACCTGAGTGTCAGCAATTCCCGGCCCAGCCGCCCGGTCCAGCCGACCCCGGGCGGCGGTCACGGCCTGCTGGGCATGCGGGAGCGGGCGGCGATGCTGGGCGGGAGCGTCGAGGCGAAGCCGACCCGGGGCGGCGGCTTCGTGGTGGTGGCGTTCCTCCCCCGGGGCGGCGCCCCCGAACCGACGGAATCGACCCCGACAGGAGAACCGACCCCATGACGAGCGGCGCCGGCACCATCCGCGTACTCATCGCCGACGACCAGCAGATGGTCCGGCAGGGCTTCACCGTGCTGCTCAACACCCAGCCCGGCATCGAGGTGGTCGGACAGGCGGTGGACGGCCGCGACGCGATCGCCCGGACCGCCGAACTGACGCCGGACGTGGTGCTGATGGACATCCGGATGCCCGAACTCGGCGGCATCGAGGCGACCCGCCGCATCACCGCCGACCACCCTGCCGTCAGGGTGCTGGTGCTGACCACGTTCGACCTGGACGAGTACGTGTACGAGGCGCTGCGGGCCGGTGCCTCCGGCTTCCTGCTCAAGGACGCCTCCGCGGACCAGCTGGCCGAGGCGGTACGGGTCGTGGCCGCGGGCGACGCCCTGCTCGCGCCCGGCATCACCCGCCGCCTCATCGCCGAGTTCTCCCGCCTGGACGGCAGTCCCCGGGCGCCGCTCAAGCAGCGCGTGGGTGACCTCACCGAACGGGAGACGGAGGTGCTGGCGCTGATCGCCCAGGGCCTGTCGAACGCGGAGATCGCCGAGCGGCTGGTCGTGGCCGAGCAGACCGTGAAGACGCACGTGGGCCGGATCCTGGTGAAGCTGGGCCTGCGCGACCGCACCCAGGCGGCGGTCTTCGCCTACGAGTCCGGCCTGGTCCGCCCCGGCGGCCGGTGAAGCCACCGGCCCCTCACCGGTCCCTCACCGGACCCTGCGCAGACCCGTAGTACCTGAGAGGGACCCGCGAGGACCCCTCTGCAAGGTGACGACCGAGGCCCCCGCCCCCGCCTACCGTTGCGTACGTGACCCAGACGACGCACACGCAGACGACTCCGCCGGGCCCGGCCGGCCGGCCGCGCAGCCCGGAGTTCCGGCTCGCCGCGGACGCCCTGCGCGGGCTGCGGCAGGATCTCTGCCAGCACCCCTTCGCCTACCGGCCGCTGCCGCCCATGTCCGTGGACGGCCCGCTCACCCGCCGGCTGCCGGGCCGGATGAGGGAGTACGCCGCCTGGGCCCCGCACGCGACGGTGGCAGCCGTGGGCGTGCTGGCGGCGCTCGTCGGCTTCGCGGACCAGGACGGGGGGTTCAGGGCCCTGCTGCGCGCGCTGCTGGCGCTGGTCCCGGTGCTGCTGACCCTGGCGCGTCCGGCCGGGGCGTTCTGGCTGTCGCTCGCGGCGGCCACCGCCACCACGGTCACCGGCAGCGACTGGGACAGCTGGCCGTGGCTGCCGAGCAGCTTCATCTCCCACCTGACGGTGCTCACCGTCGTGGCGCTCCGCACCCGCCCGCGCACCGCGGCCTGGATGTGGGCGTTCACCGCGGTGTACGGTCTCTGGCTCGATGCCGCCTTCGGCTTCGAACACTACGAGACCGACGTGTCCCCGATGCTGTTCCTCTCGGCGTTCGTCCTGCTGGCCGTCACGGTCCGGCACATACGCCGGCAGGCCGAGCGGGAGGTCACCGCGCAGCAGACGGTGACCGCGCACGAGCGCTCGCGGCGCACGCTGCTGGAGGAGCGCACGACCATCGCCCGTGAACTGCATGACGTGGTCGCCCATCACATGTCGGTGGTGGCCATCCAGGCGGAGGCCGCGCCCTACCGGGTGGAGAACCCGCCGGAGGAGCTGGAGAAGGCGTTCGCCACCATCCGGGAGAACGCGGTGGCGGCCCTGACCGAGCTGCGCCGGGTCCTCGGGGTGGTCCGCGCCGAGGACTACGAGGCCCCGGACGCCCCGCAGCCGACCCTGGCCGACCTGGACGGGCTGCTGGCCAATGTGCGGGAGGCCGGCCTCACGGTCGACAAGGCGGTGACCGGAGCGGTGCGCGAACTGCCCCAAGGCGTGGAGCTGTCGGCGTACCGGATCGTCCAGGAAGCCCTCAGCAACACCCTGCGGCACGCACCGGGAGCGAGTGCCCGCGTGGAGATCGGCCATGTCCTCGGCGGCCTGGGCCTGCGCATAGTCAACGGCCCACCGCCCGCACCGCACCTGACGAAACCCTCTCCGGGCGCGGGGCACGGCATCACGGGCATGCGGGAGCGTGTGTCGATGCTGAACGGCGGGATGACGGCGGGCTCGACGGAGGACGGGGGCTACGAGGTGACGGTGTTCCTGCCGGTACCGGCCGCGGGCACGGCGATCGAGGGTGGGGCATGACGATCCGCGTGCTGATCGCGGACGACCAGATGATGGTCCGCGAGGGCTTCTCCGTCCTGCTGAACGCGATGCCGGACATCGAGGTCGTCGGCGAGGCCGTCAACGGAAGGGAGGCGGTGGACAAGGTCCGTGAAGTGGCCCCGGACATCGTCCTGATGGACATCCGCATGCCCGAGCTGAACGGCATCGAGGCGACCCGGGAGATCGTGGCGGCGGACGCGGAGGCGAAGGTGCTGGTCCTGACGACCTTCGACCTGGACGAGTATGTGTACCAGGCGCTGCGCGCGGGTGCGTCCGGCTTCCTCCTGAAGGACGCCTCGGCCCGTCAACTGGCCGACGGTGTCAGAGTGGTGGCGGCCGGCGAGGCCCTCCTCGCCCCCTCGGTCACCAGACGCCTGATCACGGAGTTCTCACGCCTGTCGGACACCCCGCGCATGGTCCCCGGGGTCCAGGCGGCCTACGGCGAGCTGACGGAACGGGAGACGGAGGTCCTGGTCCTGATCGCCCAGGGCCTGTCGAACGCGGAGATCGCCGAGCGGCTGGTGGTGGCCGAGTCGACCATCAAGACCCACGTGAGCCGCATCCTGGTGAAGCTGGGTCTCAGAGACCGCACCCAGGCAGCGGTGTTCGCGTACGAGGCGCGACTGGTGACGCCGGGCTGACGCCGGGCTGTCGCCGGCCTCCCGGGCTTGCGCCTGTCTCCACTCGTCCCACTCATGTGCGACCATGCGCGTTCGGACATGGGCAGGTGCGAAGGCCCGGCGACGGGAAAGGAGTCCACGTGGACGTCGAGATCCGCCCGCGGATCGGTGCCGGGCCGTTCAGGCTCGGCATGCCGGTCGGGGACGCGCGGGCCGCGGTGGCGAAGTGGGGGCTCTTCCGGACCCTCTCAAGCGACGAGGAACCGGGGCAGATCGTGCTCAGGCAGGACCGTTTCGCGATGGACGTCGTGCTCGGCTTCACCAGGGGCGCGCTGAGCGGTGTGGAGCTGGTCCGGTTCCAGCACGAGGACGCCGACGTGCGGGTGCTGCTCGACGGACTCGACGTCTTCCGCATCCCGAGCGGGGACCTCTTCGAACAGCTCGCGGAACGGGGCCACATCATCGAGGAGAACGACCTCGGCTTCGACGCCCTGCCGGAGCTGAAGGTGATCCTCGCGAACCGGAGCAGCCACGCGTACCCGGTGGACGAGGAGGGCGACCCCCTCTACTACGACTACGTGCTGGTCGCGGACCGGATCTGAGCGGAGGGACCCCATGCGTGTCGAGATCCGGCCGCACGTCGGCGTGGGGCCGTTCCGGCTCGGTATGCCGTTCGACGAGGCGATGGAGATCGCCCCGGCGCTGGGCCGCGTCAGCCATCGGCCCGGAGCCGGGCGGCCCCCGGGCACGTACGTGGTGAACTTCGACGACTCCGCGTTCCAGTACGTCCTGTCGTTCCCCGAGGCCGCCACGCTCACCGGCATCGAGCTGTGGCGCTTCCGGGACGAGGCGGCCGACATCAACGTCACGTTCGACGAGCTGGATGTCTTCCGCACCCCCGGCGAAGAGCTGGTCGAGCAGCTGCGGGAGCGTGGTCACCGTGTCTCGTACGACGACGATCTGGGCATCCACGCCCTGCCCGAGCTGAAGATGTCCTTCGCCGCCGACAGCTCGTTCGAGTACCCCGTGGACGAGGAGGGGGATCCCCTGTACTTCGACCACGTCCTGGTCAGCACGGAGCCCGTCGTCTGATCATGGATCTCGTACTCGACCCACCGCGCGGAGTCGCCCCGCTGTGTCTGGGCATGACGCTGGACGAGGCGATCGCGGCCGCGGCGGTGTCCGGCTGGGGCGAGCCCCGGCTGGTCAGGCGCCGGGATTCGGCGCGGGCCTCCTGGTCCCTGGACGGCGTGGGCGTACAGGCCCTGCTGGAGAGCAGCCCCACGGTGACGGCGATCGAGCTGTGGTGGCCCGGTGAGGGCCGGACCTCCGGCACCCGGGTCCTGCTCGACGGGGACGACGTCTTCGCAACCCCCGCCGGCCGGCTCTTCCGCCGCGCCACCGACCGGGGATGGACGGTCGACACGTCCCGCCCCGAGCACCCCGTGATCCCCGGAGTCTCCCTGGGCTTCACCCGGCAGACCTCCCAGGAGGTCCCGCGCGACGCCGAGGGCCTGCCGGTGCATGTCACGTCCGTCCTCGTCGGCGGGAAGGGCTACTACGACTTCCGCTGTGCGGGCCGCGGCTGAGCGGTCCCTGGTCAGACCTCGGTCCGGCGGGTAGCTTCCCCGCATGGCAGGCTCTCACGATCTCGGTTTCGACCCCTGGGACCCGGCGTTCCTCGCCGACCCGTACCCGGCCTACGCCGAACTGCGCGCGCACGGCCGGGTGATCCGGTACGAGCCGACCGACCAGTGGCTGGTCCCGCACCACGCGGACGTCTCGGCGCTGCTCCGGGACCGCCGGCTGGGGCGGACGTATCAGCACCGCTTCTCGCACGAGGAGTTCGGCCGGACCCCGCCCGCGCCGGAGCACGAGCCGTTCCACACCCTCAACGACCACGGCATGCTCGACCTGGAGCCGCCGGACCACACCCGGATCCGGCGCCTGGTGTCGAAGGCGTTCACGCCGCGTACGGTGGAGCGGCTCAAGCCGTACGTCCGCGCACTGGCGAGCGACCTGGTGGGCGCGCTCGTCCGCGACGGCGGCGGTGATCTCCTGACCGACGTGGCGGAACCGCTGCCGGTGGCGGTGATCGCCGAGATGCTCGGCATCCCGGAGGGGGACCGCGCCCAGCTCCGCCCCTGGTCGGCGGACATCTGCGGAATGTACGAGCTGAACCCGTCGGAGGAGACGGCGGCGCGGGCGGTGCGGGCGTCGGTGGAGTTCTCGGACTGTCTGCGCGAGCTGATCGCGGCCCGCCGCAAGGAGCCGGGGGAGGACCTGATCTCCGGTCTGATCGCGGCCCACGACGAGGACGACGACCGGCTGACCGAGCAGGAGATGATCTCCACGGCCGTGCTGCTGCTCAACGCCGGCCACGAGGCCACGGTCAACGCCACGGTGAACGGCTGGTGGGCCCTGTTCCGCAACCCCGGCCAGCTGGCCGCCCTGCGCGCCGACCACTCCCTGATCCCCTCCGCGATCGAGGAGCTGATGCGCTACGACACCCCGCTCCAGCTCTTCGAGCGCTGGGTGCTGGACGACATCGAGATCGACGGCACGACCATCCCGAGGGGCGCGGAGATCGCCATGCTCTTCGGCTCCGCCAACCACGACCCGGCGGTCTTCCCCGACCCCGGCCGCCTGGACCTGACCCGCACCGACAACCCGCACATCTCCTTCAGCGCGGGCATCCACTACTGCATCGGCGCCCCGCTGGCCCGCATAGAACTGGCCGCCTCGATGGCCGCCCTCCTGGAGCAGGCCCCGACCCTGGCCCTGGCGGCGGAGCCGCGGCGGAAGCCGAACTTCGTCATCAGGGGGCTGCAGGGGCTGAGCGTCGAGGTGGGGTGATCCCCCTGGTGCCCGCCTGCGAAGGGGGCACCAGGACGGTCATGGCGGAGCGCGCCTCAGCGCTCCCTGGCCTCCTCCAGCACCGTCCGTCCCAGCAGCGCGTACCGCTCGGGTGCCCGGTGCTTCAGGTACTGCGCGTAGCCCACGCCCGTCGCCGCGACCAGCGCCACGAGCCACGGCGTCGCCTTCAGCAGCAGTGAGCCGGACTCCGCCCCCGCCGCGACCCCCATGTTGGACACCAGCAGCGCGACCACGCCGAGCATCGCGATGCCGCCGATGAGCGGGGCGGTGAAGGTCCGGAACCAGTGGCGGCTCTCGGGGTGGTGCCTGCGGAAGTAGACCAGCACGGCGAAGGAGCACACGGCCTGCACGACGAGGATCGCCATGGTGCCGAGGATGGCCAGCAGGACGTAGAGCGCGTTGTAGGGGTCCTTGCCCGCGATCCAGAAGGCGCCGATCAGCACGGCGCTGACGACCGTCTGCACCAGGCCGGCGATGTGCGGCGAGCCGTGCCGGGCGTGGGTGCGGCCGATGGTGTGCTTCAGCGACGGCAGGGCACCTTCCCTGCCGAGCGCGTAGAGATAGCGGGCTGCGCAGTTGTGGAAGGCCATGCCGCAGGCCAGTGAGCCGGTGATCATCAGCCATTGCATGACGTCGACCGCCCAGTGGCCGACGTAGCGCTCGGTGGGGTTGAAGAAGAGGGCGAGCGGGTTCCCGGAGGAGGCCGCCTTCACGGCCTCGGCCTCGCCGTTGCCGGTGATGGCCATCCAGGAGACGAAGACGTAGAAGACACCGACGCCCAGGACGCTGATCATCGTCGCCTTGGGGATGATCTTCTTCGGGTCGCGGGACTCCTCGCCGTACATCGCGGTCGACTCGAAGCCGACCCAGGACCAGAAGGCGAAGAAGAGCCCGAGGCCGGCCGACGTGCCCTTGAAGGCGTTGACCGGGTCGACCGGGGCGAAGGTGAACCCGTGCGGGCCGCCGCCGTGGAGGGCGACGGACACCGCCATGGCCGCCAGCACGGTCACCTCGGTCGCCAGCAGTCCCACCAGCAGCTTCTCGGCGACGCTGACCCCGAACCAGGTGCCGGTCGCGTTGATCGCGAGCATCAGGGCCGCGAAGGCCCACCAGGGCAGGTGCACGCCCGTCTGGTCCCTCAGGGTGGTCGTGGCGAAGGTGGAGAAGATGCCGATCAGGGCCGGTTCGAAGACGACGTACGCGAAGGTCGCGAGCAGCCCGGAGGCGAGACCGGCGGTCCGGCCGAGCCCGTGGGAGATGAATCCGTAGAAGGCCCCGGTCGACGTGATGTGCTTCGCCATCGAGGTGAAACCGACGGAAAAGATTGCCAGGACGACCATTGCCACGAGATAACTCGCGGGCGCGCCGACGCCGTTGCCGGCCGACACCATGAAGGGCACGTTGCCGGTCATCGCGGTGATCGGCGCGGCGGTGGCGACGGCCATGAACACCACCCCGAGCAGGCCCACTGCGTTGGGCTTCAGCCGGTGAACCGCTTCTCCGTCCGCCGTGCCCGCCGTCGGGGCGACGCCCTCGTCCACTGCCATCGGGTGGCCCCTTCCGTGTCCGGTGGGTGGGTACTGATGGAGCAGCATGGTGGACGAGGCGGGGGTGCGGGAAGGGGTCGGCGCGGTTAAATATTTGTCACCAGACCATTGGCTTCGCGGCTTTGCGAATCTCCGCGTGAAGCGCGTGTTCGCTCGGCTACTCTGAGTCGCGGCTGGTCGGCATCAGAGGGAGGGCGCATCATGACGTTGATGACAGAGCAACCGACGATAAGCGGCGGCAAGCCCGACAGCTTCGAGGAACTGCTGGACATCCTCGACGAGCTGGACCTGCGCGATGGCTTCAAGGCCGAGATCTACAGGGGGAAAATCGTCGTGTCGCCGTGGTCGAAGGGGTACTACGCCCTGGTGATGAGGCGGGTCTGCGAACAGTTGCAGAGCTGTCTTCCTCAGGACCACCACCTCAGCGTCGCCCCGTTCCTCTTCGTCTTTCCGGGTGACGAGAGCGCGTACGGACCGGACATCCACGCGGCCCACGAGCGGGTCTTCGAAACGGACAGCAATCGTTTGGACGGCGAAGGGTTGTCCTTCGTCGCAGAGCTGACCTCTCCCGCAACCCGGGGCGACGACCTGACGGACAAGGTCGAGGTCTACGGGCGGGCTGGAGTCCCCGTCTACCTGCTCCTCGACATGCAAAAGGAGCAGGCGACCGTTTTCTGGACGCCGTCGCCGAAGGGCTACGAGTCACACTGCACGCAGCCCTTCGGCGAGAAGCTCCACATCCCGGCGCCCTTCGACTGCTCACTCGACACCACCGGTTTCCAGGCCCCCGTCTCAGGCTGACGGCAACACCAACCCCCAAGCCCCCTCCACCCCCCGCCACGTCCGCCTCCGCACCGGTCCGGACACCCCGGCGTCCGCCCGGTACCGGAAATCGGCGCCGACCACCGTCACCGTCCGCCCGGACGCCCGTACCGGCGTCGCCTCCGCGCCCACCGACAGCGGGCGTACCACCACCTCGGCCACACCGCCCGTGCCCGGCGTCACCGACACCGCCTCCACGGGCTGGCCCAGATCCACCACCGTCTCCCCGTCGACCTCGACCCGCAGCCGGGACGGCCCGGGGGCCGGAATGGCGGACAGCCGGGGCGGGCGCGGGGCGAGGGTGCGGACCAGGGAGCGGTACCAGGGCCGGCCGTAGGACGCGGCCACCGGTTCGACGGCGGGCGCCCGCCCCACCGGCTCCGGCGGAATGCCCAGCCCGCTCAGCACGACCCCGTCGCTGTCGTCGACCAGCAGGTCCAGGCGCCGCTCGGCCCCGTCCAGCACGGCCCGCGCCGCCGCCACCGCCCCGCCGGGTACGCCCAGCGACTCGGCCAGCCGGGTGTCACCCACCGGGACCACCGACAGCGCACATCCGGCCAGCTCCCGCCGGCGGTGCAGAAGGGTCACCGCCCGCACCAGCGCGCGGTCACCGCCCACGACCACCGGCCGCCTGGACCCCCTGCGGCCCAGCGCGCGGGCGAATTCCTCCGGCCCGTCCGGCAGACACACCTTGGCCGCCGCACCCGCGCTGAGCACGTCTTTCGCGATCCGTACGGACTCCCCGTCCGTCTGCCGTGCCGCCGGATCGATGATCACCAGCAGCTGTTCGGACATCGCGAAAGTCGCCACCTCGGTCCTGCCTCGCTTCCTCGGGTAGCATCTTTGTGCAAGAGCCCCTTGCGCTATTGCGCCAGGGGCTTCGTCTATTCCGGGGCACCCGGTCCGACGGTTGGCGACCAACGGCGGTCGCTGTGGCACGCGGCGGTGAACCTTACGCCCACGCCCCCGACCATGGACATGCCCCGCCCGGAAGGGGTGTACGCGCGTGCCCGCACTTGTGCTGCTCGGTGCTCAGTGGGGTGACGAAGGCAAGGGAAAGGCGACCGACCTGCTCGGTGGCTCGGTGGACTACGTAGTGCGGTACCAGGGCGGCAACAACGCCGGCCACACGGTCGTCGTGGGCGACCAGAAGTACGCACTCCATCTGCTCCCTTCCGGAATCCTGTCTCCCGGCTGTACGCCGGTCATCGGTAACGGCGTCGTCGTCGACCCGTCGGTCCTGCTCTCCGAGCTGAGCGGTCTGAACGAGCGTGGCGTCGACACGTCCAAGCTCCTGATCAGCGGTAACGCGCACATCATCACGCCGTACAACGTGACCGTCGACAAGGTGACGGAACGCTTCCTCGGCAAGCGCAAGATCGGTACCACCGGCCGCGGCATCGGCCCGACCTACGCGGACAAGATCAACCGCGTCGGCATCCGGGTCCAGGACCTGTACGACGAGTCGATCCTCACCCAGAAGGTGGAGGCGGCCCTCGACGTCAAGAACCAGATCCTCACCAAGCTGTACAACCGGCGCGCGATCGCCGTGAGCCAGGTGGTCGAGGAGCTGCTGGGCTACGCCGAGCAGATCGAGCCGTATGTCGCCGACACCGTGCTGGTCCTGAACCAGGCCCTGGAGGACGACAAGGTCGTCCTGTTCGAGGGCGGCCAGGGCACGCTGCTGGACATCGACCACGGCACGTACCCCTTCGTGACCTCCTCGAACCCGACCGCCGGCGGTGCCTGCACCGGCGCCGGTGTGGGCCCGACGAAGATCAGCCGCGTCATCGGCATCCTCAAGGCCTACACGACCCGTGTCGGCGCCGGTCCCTTCCCGACCGAGCTGTTCGACGAGGACGGCGAGGCGCTGCGCCGCATCGGCGGCGAGCGGGGCGTGACCACCGGCCGTGACCGCCGCTGCGGCTGGTTCGACGCGGTCATCGCCCGCTACGCCACCCGCGTCAACGGCCTGACCGACTTCTTCCTCACCAAGCTCGACGTCCTCACCGGCTGGGAGCAGATCCCGGTCTGCGTGGCGTACGAGATCGACGGCAAGCGGGTCGAGGAGCTGCCCTACTCGCAGACCGACTTCCACCACGCGAAGCCGGTCTACGAGACCCTGCCCGGCTGGTCCGAGGACATCACCAAGGCGAAGTCCTTCTCCGACCTGCCGAAGAACGCCCAGAACTACGTCAAGGCGCTGGAGGAGATGTCCGGCGCCCCGATCTCCGCGATCGGCGTGGGCCCGGGCCGGGACGAGACGATCGAGATCAACTCGTTCCTGTAGGCACGCGTAGAGGCATCCGCAGCCGTGTGTTCCGGTGGACAATCGAGGTATGAGCGTCCACCGGAGCGCACGGTGCCGGGGACCGTACGGCGGTGAAGGCGACCAGGCCGACGGCACGGACTGCTCCGACCCGGCGGTCTTCGAGGTGGCCCGGTACCAGCTGCCCCCGCTCCGCGTCTGCCCGGTGCATCTGGGGCCCTCGCTCCTGATGGCGAGCGGGGTGCTGTGGCCGCCGGACATCAGGCTCATCGGCCGCCTCTGACACCGGCCGTTTCCCCACTGTTCCCCCAAGCGGTCCACTGACCCATCCTTGACCCGGACATGACCTTTTCCTGGTTTCCGGCGATCGCGGGCACGAGCAGCATCTACGCGGGTAGCCTCCGCACCGTATGCCCATCTGCTCGCGTCAACGCCCCTCCCAGGAGCCTCGCATGCCCCTCAGTCCCATGAACCGCCGGGAGTTCGTGAAGAAGTCGGCCGTCACCGGGGCGGCCGTCGCCGCCGCGGGGACCGTCGCGGCGGCCCCCGCGCAGGCGGCCGAGCAGAAGCCGGACTGCCACCCCCGCACCTGGTCGTTCTCCATCCTGGGCACCACCGACCTGCACAGCCACGTCTTCGACTGGGACTACTACAAGGACGCCGCCTACAGCGACAAGGCGGGCAACTCGGTGGGCGTGGCGCGCGTGGCCACCCTCATCAAGCAGCAGCGCGAGGCCAAGGGCGAGGACCACGTCCTCCTCGTCGACGCCGGCGACATCATCCAGGGCACCTCCCTGGCCTACTACTTCGCCCGCGTCGACCCGATCACCGGCAGCGACGGCAAGAAGGGCCCTCGGCACCCGATGGCCGTGGCCATGAACCACATGCGCTACGACGCCGCCGCCCTCGGCAACCACGAGTTCAACTACGGCATCGAGACGCTGCGCAAGTTCGAGAGCCAGTGCCACTTCCCGCTGCTCGGCGCGAACGCCCTGGACGCGAAGACCCTCCGCCCGGCCTTCCAGCCGTACACGGTCAAGCGCATCCGCGTCCCCGGCGCCCCCGACATCAAGGTCGGCATCCTGGGCCTCACCAACCCCGGCATCGCCCTGTGGGACAAGGACAACGTCAGCGGGAAGATGGTGTTCCCCGGGCTGGTGGAGCAGGCGAAGAAGTACGTCCCGCGCCTGCGCGCCCTCGGCTGCGACGTCGTCTTCCTGACGGACCACTCGGGCATGGACGGCTCGTCCTCCTACGGCGACTCGCTCCCGTACGTGGAGAACGCGTCGAACCTGGTCGCCGAGCAGGTGCCCGGCATCGACGCGATCCTGGTCGGCCACACGCACGTGGAGGTCCCGTCCTACACGGTGAAGAACGCCGAGACCGGCGAGGAGGTCCTCCTCTCCGAGCCGTACTGCTGGGGCTACCGCCTCAGCGTCTTCGACTTCGAGCTCGAACTCCACCACGGCCAGTGGAAGGTGACGAGCAAGAAGGCGCAGACGCTCAACCCCAAGGACGTGGACGAGGACCCGGAGATCAAGAAGCTCCTGGAGGCCGACCACGAGCTGGTGGTGAAGTACGTCAACACGGCGGTCGGCACGTGTACCGAGGACCTCTCGGCGGCGGACTCCTGCTGGAAGGACGTCCCCATCATGGACTTCATCCACAAGGTGCAGATGGAGTCGGTGAAGGCGGGCCTGTCGGCGTCCGACGCGGCCCTCCCGCTCATCTCGGTGGCGGCGCCCTTCTCCCGCACGGCGGACATCCCCAAGGGCAACGTCACCATCAAGGACATCGCCGGGCTCTACATCTACGACAACACCCTCTACGGCCGGAAGCTGACCGGCGCCCAGCTCAAGGACTACCTGGAGTACGCGGCGAAGTACTACCACCAGGTCCCGGCCGGCACGAAGGTGGACACCGCCACCCTCACGAACGCCAACAACTTCTGGGACTACATGTACGACACGGCGGCGGGCGTCGGCTACGAGATCGACATCGCGCAGGCCGAGGGGTCGAGGATCAAGAACCTCACCTACAACGGCGCTCCGGTGGCCGACGACCAGGTCTTCGTCGTGGCCGTGAACAACTACCGCGCAAACGGCGGTTCGGGCTACCCGCACATCGCCTCGGCGCCGGTCGCCTACAGCTCGACCAACGAGATCCGCCAGCTGATGATCGACTACGTGACCGCGAAGAAGACCCTCGACCCGGCCGACTTCGCCGTCACCAACTGGAAGCTGACGCAGGCCGGTACGCCGGTCTTCTGAGGCACCCGCCGGGCCGCCGGGCACGCCCCGGCGGCCCACGGCTCAGCCGGGCGAGCGGGTGGCGCCGAAGTGGGTCTCGTGGGTCCAGACGTGGTGGCACGCGGGGCACTGCAGGTGCAGCAGGCTGCCGGTGTTGGACAGCAGGTAGCGCCAGGCGCCCCGGTCGTCGCAGCCGGGGCAGTCCACCCCCCAGGCGCGCCGTGCTCTGTCGGCCTGCGGATCAAGCGGCAGCATCGCCGGGCCCCGGCGGGAGCACACCGGCCGCCACCAGCTCGTCGTAGATGCGCTGCTGCTCCGCGTCCAGGCCGGAGTACAGCAGTGCCCGCGCCTCCTCCTCGCCGCGCAGGGCAGCCGCCGGGTCCCAGTCGGGGCCGAGGGCGGCCATGACGTGGGTACGCCGGAGCATCTCGTGTGCGCTCAGGTCGACGGTGAAGTCGAAGGCGGGGCCGTGGGGGGACATGCCACCGAACGTAGGGGGGCATTTCCCCCCACGGCAAGACCAAGTGGGTGACCTCACACGCGCTCAGCTGAACACGATCATCGACCCCTGCGCCAGGGAACGCGTCGCCGCCGCGTGCAGGCCCAGCCAGACGTGCCGTTCGCGGGCGAAGGGGCTGGGGTCGTAGGGAGCGGGGACGGCCGGCTCCTCCAGTTCCGTGGGGGCCACGGGGGGCGCCGGGGCCGCCGGGGGGTTGGCCGGGTCGATGCCGATCGCGGGGGCGACGTACTCCAGCTCGCGCAGCAGTGTCTGCGAGGAGCCCAACGGCCCGCCCCCGGAGAGCAGTTCGTCGTTGGACAGCGGATGCGGGAAGTCGACCGGGACGTACGCGCCGGCGTGGTCGTAGTGCCAGACCAGGTGGGACTGCTGGGCCGTGGACTCGAACATCTCCAGCAGTTGCTCGTAGTCGCCGCCCAGGTCGTCCACCGGGGTCACCGGAAGGCCGCAGACCTGGAGCAGGTAGGCGCGGCGCAGGAAGTGGAGGGCGTCGTAGTCGAAGCCGGCCACCGGGGCGACCTCACCGGACAGGCCCGGCATGTACTGGTACACCGGCACCGGTGGGAGCCCGGCCTCGGTCAGTGCCGTGTTGTACTGGGCGAGTTCCTCGGCGAAGGGGTTGTCCGGGGTGTGGCACAACACGTCCACGAGCGGTACCAGCCACAGGTCACAGGCCAAAGAGAGCTCCTCACACACAGAAGGTGGTCAGGGCAGGCTACCGGTCACCTACCCGTTGGTCAGGTGTTCCAGCAGCGCCAGTGAGTGGGCGTTGGCGGCCGTGACGATCGAGCGGGCGGTCTCGGCCTCGCGGCGGGCCAGCGCGTCGACCAGGTCGGTGTGCCCGGCCCAGAGACGGCCGCGCAGGTCGGGCAGGCGCAGCAGGTGCTGCACGGCGCACACCCAGGACTGGACCCGCAGGCGGTTGAGGAAGTCGCCGAGGTAGGGGTTGCCGAACAGGGCGCTCAGCTCGCGCCAGAAGCGCAGGTCGTAGCCGATGAGGATGGTCAGGTCGCCGGCCGTCGCCGCCCGCTGGGCCTCCTCGCCGCGGCGGCGCACGGTGGTCAGCGCGGCCGTCGTACGGGGGTCCTCCGGCGGGGTGCGGAAGGCGGGGTGGCCGGTGGCGAGGGCCTGGAACATGCCGTCGGTGACCAGGCTGCGGGCCTCGATCATGTTCCGGTAGTCGGTGACGGAGTACTCCGGCACACGGAAGCCGCGGTGCTGGTCGGCCTCCAGGATGCCCTGGGCGGACAGGTCGACCAGCGCCTCGCGGACGGGGGTGGCGGAGACGCCGTACTGCTCGGCTATCTCCTTGACCGTGAACGCCCGGCCGGGTCGCAGCCGCCCGGCCAGCACCTCGTCACGGAGCGCGTCCGCGATCTGCTGGCGCAGGGTGCTGCGCGTCACGGCGCCGGTGCCGGGCATGGGCGGGGCCTCTCCTCACACGTCGGGTGACGTACTCGTCCGTACCCGTGAGCCACATGTGCGGTCTACGCGGGTATCCAGTCTTACGAGCACGTCACCTTACGCGTTCGAATCGGCCCGGCGGCAGGTGCGGTGCGGCTACCGAGTGTGTTCGTCGGCCACGCTCAGCGCGGCGTCCAGGGCGGCGAAGCCCTCCTTCAGCTCGGCCTCGGTGACGTTGCACGGCGGGACCACATGGGTCCGGTTCATGTTCACGAAGGGCCACAGTCCGTGCTTCTTCGCCTCGGCCGTGAACGCGGCCATGGGGGCGTTGGCCTCGCCGGCCGCGTTGTACGGCACCAGCGGCTCGCGGGTCTCGCGGTTCTTCACGAGGTCCAGCGCCCAGAACATGCCGGTGCCGCGCACCTCGCCGACGCTCGGGTGCCGCTCGGCCAGTTCGGCCAGGGCCGGCCCGACGACGCTCTCGCCCAGCCGCCGGGCGTTCTCGACGACGCCCTCCTCCGCCATCACGTTGATCGTGGCGACGGCGGCGGCGCAGGCCAGCGGGTGCCCGGAGTAGGTGAGGCCGCCGGGGTACGGCCGCCTGGCGAAGGTCTCCGCGATCCGCTGCGAGATCGCGACACCGCCGAGCGGCACATAGCCCGAGTTCACGCCCTTGGCGAAGGTCATCAGGTCCGGGACGACCCCGAAGAGGTCGGCGGCGAACCACTCACCGGTGCGTCCGAAGCCGGCCATGACCTCGTCCAGGACGAAGACGATGCCGTACTTGTCGCAGATCTCGCGGACGCCGGCCAGGTAGCCCGGCGGCGGGACCATGATCCCGGCCGTGCCCGGGATGGTCTCCAGGATGATCGCCGCGACCGTGCCCGGCCCCTCGAAGGCGATCGTGGTCTCCAGGTGCTCCAGGGCGCGCGCGGTCTCCTGCTCCTCGTTCTCGGCGTAGAAGCGGGAGCGGTAGAGGAACGGCGCCCAGAAGTGCACGACGCCGTTCGTGCCGCTGTCGTTCGCCCAGCGGCGCGGGTCACCGGTGATGTTGATCGCCTGCTGGGTGCCGCCGTGGTACGAGCGGTAGGCCGCGAGCACCTTCGGGCGGCCCGTGTGCAGCCGGGCCATGCGCACCGCGTGCTCGACGGCGTCGGCGCCGCCGTTGGTGAAGAAGATCTTGTCCAGGTCGCCGGGGGTCCGCTCGGCGATCAGCCGGGCCGCCTCCGAGCGCGCCTCGATCGCGAAGGCGGGCGCGAACGTCGTCATCCGGGCCGCCTGCTCCTGGACGGCCGCGACGACCTTGGGGTGCTGGTAGCCGATGTTCGTGTAGACGAGCCCGCTGGTGAAGTCCAGGTACCGCTTGCCGTCGTAGTCCCAGAAGTACGACCCCTCGGCGCCGGCGACGGCGAGCGGGTCGATGAGGTCCTGCGCGGACCAGGAGTGGAAGACGTGCGCACGGTCCGCGGCCTTCACGGCGGCACCGGCGTCGGGGTTGGGCTGAGGGGTCATGCCCGCGAGCGTAAATGTCCGCGATGCGGAAGGGATATCGGCGTCCTGTTCTGTGGACGGCCCGATTCCCCGACAGATTGTCGACGGGGCGGAGCAGTGGCCGGGGTCCGCCGGGCCGATTCATTGACAGCATGCTGTCGAAATGTCGGCCTGCTGTCATGAGGAATCCGGCCGGTACACGTGTGCATCTGGCGGTCTACGACAGCCTCGCCGACTGGGAGACGGGGCATGCGACCGCCTGCCTCGCCCGCGCCGGGTACCAGGTCGTCACGGTGGGCCCGGGCAGCGACCCCGTCGTCAGCATCGGCGGCCTGCGCATCCAGCCCGGCCTGGCGCTCGGCGATCTGCGGCCCGCGGACAGCTCGCTGCTGATCCTCCCGGGCGCCGACCTCTGGGACGCGGGCGACGACCTCGCCCCCTTCGCCCGGGCGGCCCGCGCCTTCCTCGACGCGGGTGTGCCCGTCGCCGCGATCTGCGGCGCCACCGCCGGCCTCGCGCGCGAGGGCCTGCTCGACGACCGCGACCACACCAGCGCGGCCGCCTCCTACCTGGCCGCGACCGGTTACGCGGGCGCCGGGCGGTACGTCGAGACGGACGCCGTGACCGACGGCGGCCTGATCACCGCGGGGCCCACCGAACCCGTCGCCTTCGCCCGCGAGGTCCTCCGGCTCCTCGGGGTGTACGAGGGCGAGGTGCTGGACGCCTGGTACCGGCTGTACCACGACTCCGACGCGCAGGCGTACGCCGTCCTGCAGCGGGCCCGCGCCCGATGAGCCGGGAGCGGCAGGAACTGCTCAGCCGCAGCGCCCTCGGTGTCTTCCGCCTCAACGGACAGTTCCTCTCCGTCGCCGAGGAGCTGGCCCGCCCGGCCGGCCTCACCGCCGCCTGGTGGCAGGTGCTCGGCGCGGTGCTGGGGGAGCCGCTGCCCGTGGCGGGCATCGCGCGGGCCATGGGCATCACGCGGCAGAGCGTGCAGCGCATCGCCGATCTGCTGGTCGAACGGGGGCTGGCCGCATACCGCCCGAACCCGGCGCACCGGCGCGCCAAACTCCTCGCGCCGACCGAGCAGGGCCGGGCGGCCGTGGCCCGGATCGGCCCCGGGCACGCGGCCTACGCGGACCGGCTGGCGCGGGCGATGGGGGAGGCCGAACTCGCCGAGGCGGTACGGCTGCTGGAACGGCTGTCGGCCGTCCTGGACGAGCTGGGCAGGCCCTCCACCGCTCCCGGCTCCGCTCCGGCGGCGCCGCCCCCGCCGGAACCGTAGACGGAGAGGCGCGCGACTCCCCCTGGGGGCCGGATTATTCTCGGCACGTCGCACACGTACGCGTGGTGCGCACCGGGCTGATGGGGGAGGGGCGGGCATGGAGAAGCTGGCGGCGGGGGATCCGCAGCACATCGGCGGCTACCGGCTGCTGGCGCGGCTGGGCGCGGGCGGCATGGGGCAGGTGTACCTGGCCCGGTCGGACCGGGGTCGTACCGTCGCCGTGAAACTGGTCCGCGAGGAACTGGCCGCGCAGGAGGAGTTCCGGGCGCGGTTCCGTCAGGAGGTGCAGGCCGCCCAGCGGGTCGGCGGGCACTGGACCGCGCCCGTGCTGGACGCCGACACCGAGGCGGCGGTGCCGTGGGTGGCCACCGGGTACGTCGCCGGGCCGAGTCTGCAGCAGGTCGTCGGGCGGGATCACGGGGCACTGCCGGAGCGGTCCGTGCGGATCCTGGCGGCCGGGCTCGCGCACGCGTTGAAGGACATCCACGCGGTGGGGATCGTGCACCGGGACCTGAAGCCGTCGAACGTGCTGGTGACGATCGACGGGCCGCGTGTCATCGACTTCGGGATCGCGCGGGCGCTGGAGACGACCTCGCTGGGCGGTGAGGAGCTGACGCGGACCGGGTCGCTGGTCGGGTCGCCCGGGTTCATGGCGCCCGAGCAGGTGCGGGGGGACCGGATCACGCCGGCGTGCGACGTCTTCTGCCTCGGGTCCGTGCTCGCGTACGCGGCGACCGGCGCGATGCCGTTCGGGACCGCCGGCAGCGGGGTGCACGCCATGATGTTCCGGATCGCTCAGGAGGAGCCGGATCTGGCGGGGGTGCCGGAGGGGATCGCCGACCTGGTGCGGGAGTGCCTGCGCAAGGATCCCGGGGCCCGGCCGTCGCTGGACGCGCTGCTGGAGCGGACGGGAGCGGAGGACACCGTGACCGGCGGGCGGTCCCGGGATCCCTGGCTGCCGGGCGCGCTGGTCGCCCAACTCGGGCGGCACGCCGTGCAGTTGCTGGAGGTCGAGAATCCGGAGGGCGGGCCGGCGGGGGCGCCTCCGGGCGCTGGGGGCGCTGTCGCGGACAGCGGTACCGGCGCGTCGTCGCCGGAGCATGCCGCCGTTTCCGACGCCGGGCCGGGCGCCGGCGTGCATCAGGTGCCCACCGTCGTGTCGGGGCAGGCTCCGCCGCCGGTGCCTCCGGCGCCTCCCGGCTTCGGGTACGGGTATGCCCAGCAGCACCCCCAGCCGGCCGCGCAGCCGTATCCGCAGTCGTATCCCCAGTCCGGCGGCGCCTACGGGTACCCGCCGCAGTCGTACCCCCCGTACGGCGGCGGCCCCGGGTCCACGCCGCCGTACGGGCCGTCGGCGGCCGGCGGGACGCAGGAGCCGGAGCGGCGCAGTGGGCGGTCGACCGCGCTGCTCGTCGTGATCGCGCTGGTGGTGGCGCTGGCCGCGGGCGGCTCGGTGTACGCGCTGATGAACGGTGGCGGTGGGCACGCCAAGCGGGGCGGCACGGCCGGTCCCGCGCCCGCCACGGGCTCCGGGGCGCCCCGCCCGGCCGCGTCGACGCCGTCCGGCCCCGCCTCCGCCTCCGCCCCCTCGGACGGGGCGATCCCGGAGGCCTACCTGGGCACCTGGGGGGCGACGATCGACAACGCCAACGGGACCAACACCCGCCGGCTGACCATCCGGCAGGGCAAGGTGGGCGACAGCGTCCTGACGCTGGTGGCGGACGGCCCGACGGAGGGCGGTGGGACGTACCACTGCGTCTTCGAGGCCACGCTCGCCCAACCGCCCAGCGGCAACGGGCCGCTGGAGATCGGGCCGTCCACCGTCACCAGCGGCGAACCCGCCTCCTCCTGCACCCCGGGCGAGCCCACCGAGGTCACCCTGCTGCCGAACGGCGGCCTGAAGCGGGCGAAGGCGGACGGCGGGGAGAGCCTGACGTACATCAAGCAGTGATCAGCGCGGCTCGGGCGGCCGCTGCCTCGGCATGTTCGGGCGGGAGCCGTTGGCCGGCGGCAGGGGGAAGCGGCCGCCGGGGTTCCCCGCCTCCTGGCGCGGCACGTACGCCACCGCCGTCTGGATGGCCAGCGGTGCGGCCCCCGTGCGGAACTCCACCATCCAGTCGGTCGTCTCCGTGCGCACCAGCTCCGTGACGTCCTCGGTGAACCGCCGCAGCACTCCCAGGCACCGCTCGGCGGCCTCCCCGGCCGTGCCCTCCGCCGGCCCCAGCACCTCCCGGATGCTCTCGGAGGCCCAGTCGAACTGCAGCGCCTGCAGCCGCCGCTGCACCGCCTGCGCGGTGGCCACGTCCCGCATCCAGCCGGACGTCACACCGAAGTACCGGTCGACGCCGACGCAGGCGGCCGCCAGCAGCAGCGCCACACAGCCCCAGGGCGCCACCCCGTCGGCCGCTCCCGCCAGATCCAGCAGGGGCAGCGCGGCACCGGTCACCGCGCCCGCCGCCGTGCCCGACCGCAGCACCCGGGCGGTGCGCCGCTTCCCCACCCGGTCGCGCAGATACCAGGACGCCGTCTCCAGGGCCCCGCGCTCCACCCACCGGTAGAGCTCGTCGAGCCGCTCGGCGGGCTCCCCCCAGTCCCCGAGCGGAAGGGCCCGCCCGCTCAGATCGCCCGGCCGCAGCCCGGCCGCACCCTCGCCCCGCCCGTCCTGTGGGGGACCCTCGGGCTGCATCTCCGGCTGACCCACCCGGCACTCCCTACTGATCACTGATCACGACCGGTCACGTAGCGTGACATACCATGCCGATTCCATGCCGACGCGCGGCACCTTTCCTACCGCCCAATGGGTGGCGAAGAGGGAGCTTTCCCGGCTTTTCCGCTCGGAAGAGGGCCTTGATCAGGTATAGGGCTGCCGTTGTTCTCACTCGAAAGAGTGGCGGGGCGACGGGGACGTGGACCACGTAGGCTCATGCTCAAGGAGAAGAACGTAGAGGAGCTGATCGTGATCCCCGGTGGTGGCCAGCCCAACATGCAGCAGTTGCTCCAGCAGGCCCAGAAGATGCAGCAGGATCTGCAGCGGGCGCAGGAGGAACTGGCGAACACGGAGGTCGACGGGCAGGCGGGCGGCGGTCTGGTGAGGGCCACCGTGACCGGCGCCGGCGAGCTGCGCGCACTGAAGATCGACCCGAAGGCGGTCGACCCCGAGGACACCGAGACCCTCGCCGACCTGATCGTGGCGGCCGTCCAGGCGGCCAACGAGAACGCGCAGACGCTCCAGCAGCAGAAGCTCGGCCCGCTCGCCCAGGGCCTCGGCGGCGGCACGGGCATCCCCGGTCTGCCGTTCTGAGCCCGGGGCAACTAGCGTACGTACCGAAAGGTCTCCAGGAAGGTCAGTCCGTTGTACGAAGGCGTTGTCCAGGACCTCATCGACGAGCTGGGGCGGCTGCCCGGCGTCGGTCCCAAGAGCGCGCAGCGGATCGCCTTCCACATCCTGCAGGCCGAGCCGACGGACGTGAAGCGGCTCGCGCAGGCGCTCCTGGAGGTCAAGGCGAGGGTCCGCTTCTGCGCGACCTGCGGCAATGTGGCGCAGGAGGAGCTGTGCGGCATCTGCCGTGACGCGCGCCGCGACCCGTCGGTCATCTGCGTGGTGGAGGAACCGAAGGACGTCGTGGCCATCGAGCGGACCAGGGAGTTCCGCGGCCGGTACCACGTCCTGGGCGGCGCCATCAGCCCGATCGAGGGTGTGGGCCCCGACGACCTGCGTATACGAGAACTTCTCGCGCGGTTGGCCGACGGGACGGTCACGGAGCTGATCCTGGCGACGGACCCCAACCTGGAGGGCGAGGCGACGGCCACCTATCTCGCCCGCATGATCAAACCTATGGGCCTGAAGGTCACCCGCCTGGCCAGCGGCCTCCCGGTGGGTGGCGACCTGGAATACGCGGACGAGGTCACCCTCGGCCGCGCCTTCGAGGGGAGACGACTCCTAGATGTCTGACGCCACACTGCACGACTCGACGCAGAACCCGGACGACTTCGTGGTCCAGATCGCGGACCAGGTCGAGAGCTTCCTGGTGGCCGTCACCGAGGTGGCGAAGGGCGACGAGCCCGGCTCGACCGTGCCCTTCCTGCTCCTGGAGGTCTCCCAGCTCCTGCTGGCCGGCGGCCGGCTGGGCGCCCACGAGGACATCGTCCCCGAGGAGCGCTACGAGCCGGACACGGGCCCGGACGCCGACGTGGACGGACTGCGCGAGAACCTCGCCCGTCTCCTTGAGCCAGTCGACGTCTACTCCGAGGTCTTCGACCCGTACGAGCCCCGCAAGGCGCCGGTCCCGGCCCGTATCTCCGACGACCTCGCCGACGTCATCACCGACCTCCGCCACGGCATGGCCCACTACCGCGCGGGCCGCACCACGGAGGCCCTGTGGTGGTGGCAGTTCTCCTACTTCTCCAACTGGGGCGCCACGGCCTCCGCCGTGCTGCGCGCACTCCAGTCCGTCCTGATCCACGTCCGCCTCAACCAGCCCCTGGAGGAGCTGGACGGCCTGGACACCGACCAGCCCCCCATGGGCGACGAGACCCTGGAGTTCGAGGCGGGCCGGGTCATGGCCGAGGAGATCGGCGCACCGCTGGGGATCCGTCCGGGGAAGTAGCCGCGAGCAGCGCCTCCGCGTCGACGTACGGCGCGGTCGGCGTGGGCTCGCTGTACCAGCGCAGCGGCCAGGTCTCGCCCTCCAGCGCCGGTACGCCGACGTACGTGACGCTCCGGTCCGCCCGCCGCCCGAAGTACTGCACGCCGAGCGGCCAGTGGTGGCGGTGTACGACGCCGGGCGCCAGCAGGAAGTACACCCACCGCGCCCCGCTGCCGCCCGCACACACGATGGGCCCCGCGTCCCCGTCCCCGCGCTCGATCAGCCAGTCGGCGACGGCCTCGCCCCACCTCCCCTCGATCCGCACGGCGTCGAAGTGCACGCCGGCGACGCGGAGTCGGTGCCCGCTGACGGGGACCCAGGCGGGCCGGTGAATTCCGTTGGTCATGGTCACACGCTGCCGTGTCGGCGGCTACCCTCGGTAGTGACCCAGGTGATACACGGCGGGGTGTACCGGTCGGAGGTGCATGCGGTGTCCCAGTCGCCGCCCATGTGGCGCTTCAGCGGCAACCAGATGAAACGCTGGCGCACGAAGGCGAACGTCTCTCGCGAGGAGTTGGCCGCCGCGTCGAACTACTCCCCGGACACCATCAAGGCGATGGAGCAGGGGGTGCGGATGCCGACGCCCCGAGTCCTGGACGTGGCCGATGAGTTGTGCCGGGCGGAGGGGTTGCTGAGCGCGGCGAAGGACTACTTGAGCAGGGAGAAGTTCCCGCCGAGGGCCCATGAGTTCTTGGAGCGGGAGAAGGAAGCGATCAGCCGCTGGTCGTACGACGCTCTGTACATCCCCGGGCTGTTGCAGACGAAGCGGTACACGCGGACTCTGATCGAGAACCGCTACCCGCCCTTGGATGAGGAGATGGTGAAGGAGCGGATCTCCGGTCGCATGGAGCGGCAGGTGATCCTCATCGAACGGAAGCCACCGATTGCCCTGAGCTTTGTCGTCTACGAGGCTGCCCTGCGCAGTCCCCTGGTGGACGCGGAACAGTTGTGCCACCTGCTGGAGGTATCCCGGCTCCGGAACGTCGTGATCCAGGTGCTCCCCTTCGAGCGGGCCATCTCAGCAGCTCTACTGGGGCCTATGGTGCTGTTGGAGACCCGCGACCACGAGCGATTTGCTTACACCGAAGGACAGTTGGGGAGTCAGCTGTCGGCCGATCCCGAAGTCGTCAGCTCTGTGACCGAGCGGCTTAGCATGGTTCGCACGGAGGCCCTCAGCCCGGCAGAGTCGGCCCGTTTCATCGAACGGATGGTGGATCGTCATGAGTGATCAGCTGGCGTGGTTCAAGTCGAGCTACAGCGATGACGAAGGCGCCGACTGCGTCGAAGTCGCGTTCGCCACCGCCATCCACGTCCGCGACTCCAAGAACCCCACCGGCCCCGAACTCCACATCCCCGCCCCCGCATGGTCGGCGTTCATCGCCGAAGTGCCGCGTCCTCCTCGGTAGATGCCGTCTCAGAGCCTCTTGGCCGCCCGCAGTCCCTTCGCGTAGAGGCCGTTGCCGTCCAGGCGGGCCGAGCCGCCGTGGTCGCCGAAGGTGGGGCCGCCTGCCGATGCGCGGCTGGAGACGAAGCGAGGGTGGCCGTCGTCGTCCAGGCCGAGATAGATGCCGACCTGGTCGAGGCGGTGGTCCTGACGGCCGGCGGTGGCGAAGAAGACGAGGTCGCCCGGCTGGAGCCTGCTCAGCGCCGCGGGGGTGCCCGTGCCTCGGAGCACCGGGACGCCGGGGCCCTGTGTGGCCATCGCGTCGGCGGTGCGGGGGAGGCCCGGGCCCTTGTCGTCCCGGCCGAGCAGCGGGTAGCCCTCCCGGTAGCCGTAGACGAGCCGTACAAAACCCGACGGGCCCACGGTGCCGTAGCGCGCCTTGTCGGGGTGCACCGTGCGGCCGTCGGGGAAGGTCCAGGGGATGCCCAGATACTGGTAGAAGTCGGAGCTGGCGCGGGTGGTCCCCGCGTTGTCGTCACCGGCCGTGCCGTACGTCGCCGCTCCCGCGTACCGGACGCCCTTCGCGTCCTTGAGGGGTTTCTCTCCCGCCCGGTACTGCAGGGCCGCGGCGAGGACGTCCGGCTTCGTGCTGCCGCGGTGGGCGCGCAGCCAGTCGGCGAACCACTTCGACCGTTCCTGGCCGGCCGCCCACGGGCGCGGCATCAGGCGCACCCAACTGTCCGTGATCACCTGTGACGTGGTGGTCCGCGGCTCGGTGAAGGTGCGGCCGGGCCCGGTGAGGACGGCGGTGCGGGCCCCGTCCGTGAGAGTGGCGACCACGGCGCCGGAGCCGTCCCGGACGACGGTGCGGGCGGGGTCGGCGAGGCGGTCGTAATGGAGGCCCCGGGCGCGGGCGGGGGGCAGCCGGTCCTGGCCGGATTCGACCGTGCGGGCGGCGGCCGGGCCGCCGGCGGTGCGCAGCTGGTGGGTGACCACGCCGGCGGCGAGGACCACGGCTGCGAGAAGGGCGAGGGAGAGCCGTTGGTTCCGCTTGCGTCGGGCGGGGGGAGCGGCGGGGGCGGCGGCCATGGCGGGTGGGGATTCCCTTTCGTCTGGGGACGTGCCGGTCACGTGGCGGGTGGCGTACCGGCCTACAGGCCGGGCAGTGCGCCCAGCAGGACGCCCGTGGTGAGGACGACGTACGCGCCGAGGGTGACCGTGGACGTGGCCACGAGGGTGGCGCGGGGCGGCTGGCGGACCAGCTGGTAGGCGACGAGGCCCGGCACGATGTAGCCGAGGGTCTGGTGGCCGAAGAGGTACGGGAACTTGTACTGGAGGAGCAGGAAGCACGTCGCCTGGATCAGCACCCCGCACAGCACCACCGCCGCGAACAGCCGCTTGCCGTAGAGGATCACGACGCCCTGCACCAGACGCGTGCAGCCGTACGTCAGGACGGTCACCCCGATCACCATGAGGAACAGCCGCCAGTTCCCGACGAGGATCAGCGCCAGCCAGCCGGGGGTGATCATGCCCCCGGGGGAGAGGTTGGTGGTGAGGTAGCAGATCAGGGAGAAGAGGAGCCCGAGGGTGATACCGATCGCGGCCATGTCCGGGCTGAGGTGGACGGGGGTCACTGGTCGTTGTCTCCGGTGCGCTGGGCGGGAAAGCGGGACATGCCGGGGGCGGCCGACCCGGTGTCGGCGGAGGGGAGGTGGGCGAGACGTTCCAGCAGCAGCTCGCCCTGGCCGTGGATGTTGCCGATGGCGACGAGGGACGCGTCGCCGTCCAGGTCGGCGAGCAGGTCGGCGGTGAGGCCGTCGGGGTCGCGGTCGTCGCCGCCGAGGTCGACGATCCGTCCGCCCCAGCCGCCGGGGATGCCCTCTCGGGCGCTCTTGGTGGGATGGCCGATCAGGAAGACCGTGTCGGGGGCCAGCTCGGGGATGATCTGGCCCATCTGGCCGTTGCGTTCGACGCGGTCGGGACGGCAGTTGATGACCACGTGCAGGGGGCGGTGGATCGCCCCGAGGCCGAGGAGCTGGTTGACGTTCATCAGCGTCGACTCGGGGTCGTTGGCCGCGAACACGTTGGCGAAGGCGAGCGTGCCGCCCTGGGGCGTGCGGTACTTCTCGACGGAGAGGACACCGGGGTCCGGCGGGGCGTCGTACATGCCCTGCAGGGCCGTCTCGCGGTCCACGCCGAGGAGTTCGGCCACCGTGAGGGCGATGGCGACGTTCTCCTTGAAGGTGAACCAGCTGAAGCCGCGCAGCTCCTCGTCGGTGACGGTCTCCGGGTCGGCGTAGACCAGCTTGCAGTTACGGGCGTCCGCCTCCTCCTGGAGGATGGGGAAACGATCCTTCTCGGCGGTGACGCAGATGCCGTCCTCGGGCATCGAGCGGCACAGCGAGCGCGCCACGTCGTCCAGGGTGGGGCCCATCTCGGCGAGGTGGTCCTCGCGGACGTTGCACAGCACGCCGATGGTGGAGCGGATCAGCTTGGACTGGTTGATCTCCTGCAGGGCCGGCATGACGGCCATGCACTCGATGACCAGCGCGTCCGGCTGGTACGCGGCGGCCCGCCGCACGATGCCGATCTGCTCGACCACGTTGGCGATGCCGAACTTGCGGTAGACCGGCTCCTCGGTGGCGTCCGGGTGGATGAAGCGGGCCGCGGTGCCGGTGGTCTTGGCGACGGTGACCAGGTCGCCGCCGCGCAGCGCGCCCGCGCACAGCCGGGTGATGGAGGACTTGCCGCGGATGCCGTTGACCAGCACCCGCTGGGGTATCGCGGCGAGGTTGTCGTAGTGCCTGCGCTGTTCGACCATGCCGGCGACCAGGAGGCCCAGGGAACTGATGAGAAGGACGCTGTAGAGGAAGAGCATGACCTTGCTTCTCGGGGCGGGCTCTTGAGGAGAGCGGCGGCTCAGGTGCTCTGGGACGGGAGTGGCTCAGGTGCTCTGGGGCTGGGGCCGCCGCTCGCTGGCGGGGGCGTGGTCGCGCCGTCGGCGTCCCGCCGCGACCAGCCGCTGCCGGACGAGTTCGAGGCTGCGGGCCACGGAGCCCACCTCGTCGTGGTGGACCGGGTAGATCACACTGGTCCGGTCGCCCGAGGCGAGTGCCGCCGCCGAGCGGTCGAGGGCGCGCAGCGGACGCAGGACGGCCAGCTCCAGCCAGCCCAGACAGAGCAGCATCGCCGTGAAGGCGAGCAGCCCGGCCAGCTCGGCGTGCCGTTCCGTCTCGTACGCGGCGAGGCGCGTCCAGGACAGCGGCTTGTGGGTGACGATCCGCCAGTGCAGGCCCGCGACGGCCGGTGTCCCGCTCACGTCGGCGTCGGCGGCGAGGGTGGTGCGGCCATGGCCCGGCGGTGTGCTGAAGGCGATGAAGCCCCCGTTGGCAGCGATGATCCTGCCCCGTGCGTCGACCAGCCACGACCGGCCGAGGCCGGGGCGGTTCAGGACGCCGTTGAAGGTGTCCGGCCGCAGTTCGGCGAAGAGCTTGCGCCTGCCGTCGCCCACGGGCACCACGGCCGCCGAGACCGGCGTCGTGCCGGAGGCGTTGAGCTGGAGCACGGCGGGTGCACCCGGCTTCACGGACCTGGCGGCGGCGGCGCGGTCGATGCCGTACGGGGCCTCGCCGGAGCGTGCGACGACGTGGCCGCCCGCATCCACGAGGTAGAGGGAGCGCCAGGCTCCGTGCCGGAGCAGCTGCTCGTGGAGTACGGCGGAGACGCCGCCGCGGCTGTCGTCGGCGAGCTGGGCGATCGCGGAGAGGTCGGCGACGTTCTCGTCGAGGGTGCGCCGGACGCGGTCGGCGGCGGCCTGGGCGCGGTGCCGCTGGTCCTGCGCGGCCTGCGCCGGCGCCTGCGGCCCGTCGGCGAGGCTGAGCAGGGGCAGCGCCACGGCCCAGGCCGTGACGAGGGCGCCGCAGCACAGGACGACGATGCGCAGACCGGCGCGGCGGGACGGCGCGGGGGCCGGACCGGAGGCATCGCTCTCCCCGGAGAGCTGGCGGCGCAGCGACTCCAGCGACCGGCCGATCCGTGCGGCTTCCCCCCACCCGGGCACCGACACCGGACGCTTGATGTCCCCGCCTGCGAGGCGGCGTGCTTCCTGGTGCAGCCGGAGCAGCGGGCGCTGCACATGGCGGACCAGCAGCCAGGTGACGAGGAGGCCTGTCGCGAGCAGCACGCCCGCTGCCACGGGGCCGATGAGGCTGTTGCCGTGCGCGGCGGTCCCGGCCGGTACCGGAACCGCCGTGGCCACGGAGAGCCCGAGCCCGTGGACGCGGTCGCCGTCGGGCACGGCCGCGCGTCCGATGACGAGATAGCCCCGGCCCGCGCGGCGCAGGTCGACCTTTCCGTCCTCGACCGCCGTACGCAGGGCGGCATGGGTGACGTTCTTGCCGACGGCGGCGATGATGTGGCCGCCGCTGTCGGTGACGAAGGTGGAGCGGGCGTCCTGCTCGCTCGGCAGGCGCAGTGTCGCGGACGAGACGACCAGCCGGCTCCTGCCCGCGGCTCCGTCGAGAGAGGCGAAGGACAGCAGCCGGGGAGCGCCGGAACGACCGGCGACGAGCCGGGGCCGCAGTCCACCGCTGCCACGGCCGGCCGCGGTGAGTCCGTCGAGCGGCACGGCCTCTCCGCGGGCGGCGAGCAGCCGGCCCGAGCCGGTGTCCACGACGGCGAGCCCGCGCCACTTGGAGTAGACGTTCGTCAGGGACGTCAGGATCGCGTCAGGGCTTTTCCGGCTGCCACCGCCGAGCAGCCCGACGGCATCGTGCAGATCCTGTGCGCTCTGTTCCAGGGACGCACCCAGAGAAAGCGCGGAATCGGTCGCGATATCCCTCTGGGACTCGGAGACGGCGCGGGACACGCCATGGTCCTGGGAATTCCCGACAGTAAATATGGTCAGGGCGCAAACGGCCGCCAAGAGGCTCGGTAACAGGGCTATGGGTGGGCGGACACCACCGAGCAGCGGCATGTCCGCGCGCCGGCGTCGCACCTTGTGGGGGTGGGGGGCAGGCTTCTCTGCCTGCATGAGAACACTCCTGAACAGTCAGAACGCAGCTTGCATGGAGATGCCGGCGGTGTCCGCGACCGCCCCGGGGACGACGTTCGCAACCACAGCTGCAGGCGACCTCCAAGACGGGGGAAGTCGCGGACGGGTTCCTCGACTACCGCAAATTTCCCGTCAGTTGAGCCTGTGACGGGTGCCACATGATCTGACCGCAACCCGTGTTGGCGCCGCTCTCTCATACAGAGGTGAACCGCGAATTCACGAACAGGCCCTCCAGCCCGATTCCCGGCGCGGCGAAACCATGCGGATTCCTTCGGTTTCGCGGCAAATGGATCGGCCCCGGGCGGTGCGGGCGTGGCCGGAGCGGGGTCAGCCCGCCCGCATCCCCCACAGCCCCTTCGTCATCGCCGTCGCGCCGCCCGCCAGGGACAGCAGGAGGACCAGGTGGCGGGCCCGGCGTTCGGGGATGCGGCCGGCGACGGCGTGGCCGATCACCGCGCCGGTCGTCAGCGCGACGCAGACGGCCGCCCACTGCGGGCCGGTCAGGCTGGGCGTGCCGTTCGCGGCGACCGAGAACGCGTTGACGGCGACGCCGTAGACCTGGGCGTTGGGGACGAACTCCCGCACCGTCCAGCCCGCGTTGAGGGCGTAGAGGGACACCGGTGGGCCGCCCACGCCCGCCGCCGCGTTCATGAAGCCGCCCAGGGCGCCGGCCGTCACCGCTCCCTTGCCGCCCCGCAGGGCCGCCACCCGGGTGCCGCGCATCACCAGCAGGACGGCCGCCGTCACCAGGCCGCCCATCACCAGCAGCAGGACCGGGCGCGGGAGCTGGCGGGTCATCCAGGCGCCCGCCGGGACCGTGCAGGCCGCGGCCAGGCACAGCGGCACCATCGCCGCCGGCCGGACGCGCCGCCAGCCGCCCGCGAGGCCCACGACGCTGATGGCCCCGGCGGCGCAGTTGGCGAGCACCACCCCGTCGGCGGGGCCGAGCAGCAGCACCAGCGCCGGTACGGCGACCAGGGCGAAGCCCATGCCGGTCAGCCACTGCACGCAGCCGCCGAGCAGGACGATCCCGGCGAGCAGTACGTCCGTCATGTCATGCCCCCCTCATCTGCGGAAACGCTAGCGGTGCTCCCTGTGACCCGGGGCACTTTCTGCGTGGTCCGCCATGCGGTGGGCAAGAGCCCCTCCGGAACACAGCGGCCGACGTCTCACCATGCGGGAGCAGGGCGGGGGAATTCGGGCGCTCGTTAGACTGAGCCGACACAAACGAACCGAGCGAGGAGCGCACGTGGGCCTTGTCGTGCAGAAGTACGGAGGCTCCTCCGTAGCCGATGCCGAGGGCATCAAGCGCGTCGCCAAGCGGATCGTGGAAGCGAAGAAGAACGGCAACCAGGTTGTCGTCGTCGTTTCCGCGATGGGCGACACGACGGACGAGCTGATCGATCTCGCCGAGCAGGTTTCCCCGATGCCTGCCGGGCGTGAATTCGACATGCTGCTGACCGCCGGAGAGCGGATCTCCATGGCCCTGCTGGCGATGGCGATCAAAAACCTGGGCCACGAGGCCCAGTCCTTCACCGGCAGCCAGGCAGGCGTCATCACCGACTCGGTCCACAACAAAGCACGGATCATCGACGTCACGCCGGGCCGGATCCGCGACTCGCTGGACAAGGGCAACATCGCGATCGTCGCCGGCTTCCAGGGCGTCAGCCAGGACAAGAAGGACATCACCACGCTGGGGCGCGGTGGGTCCGACACCACCGCCGTGGCGCTCGCGGCCGCGCTCGACGCCGAGGTCTGCGAGATCTACACCGACGTCGACGGCGTGTTCACCGCCGACCCGCGCGTGGTGAAGAAGGCGAAGAAGATCGACTGGATCTCCTTCGAGGACATGCTGGAGCTCGCGGCCTCCGGCTCCAAGGTGCTGCTCCACCGCTGTGTGGAGTACGCCCGCCGCTACAACATCCCGATCCATGTGCGGTCGTCCTTCAGCGGACTGCAGGGCACCTGGGTCAGCAGTGAGCCGATTGGGGACAAGAAGGTGGAGCAGGCCATCATCTCCGGTGTCGCGCACGACACCTCCGAGGCCAAGATCACGGTCGTCGGCGTGCCGGACAAGCCGGGCGAGGCCGCCGCGATCTTCCGGGCCATCGCCGATGCCGAGATCAACATCGACATGGTCGTGCAGAACGTGTCCGCCGCCTCCACCGGCCTGACGGACATCTCCTTCACGCTGCCGAAGACCGAGGGCCGCAAGGCCATCGACGCGCTGGAGAAGAGCCGCTCCGGCATCGGCTTCGACTCGCTGCGCTACGACGACCAGATCGGCAAGATCTCCCTGGTCGGCGCCGGCATGAAGACCAACCCGGGTGTCACCGCCTCCTTCTTCGAGGCGCTGAGCGACGCGGGTGTGAACATCGAGCTGATCTCGACCTCCGAGATCCGCATCTCGGTCGTCACCCGCAAGGACGACGTGCCGGAGGCCGTACGCGCCGTGCACACCGCCTTCGGGCTCGACTCCGACACCGACGAGGCCGTCGTCTACGGAGGCACGGGGCGCTGATGGCGCCGACCGGGAAGCCGACGCTCGCGGTCGTGGGAGCGACCGGAGCCGTCGGCGCGGTCATGCTCCAGATCCTGTCCCAGCGTGCGGACATCTGGGGTGAGATCCGCCTGATCGCCTCCCCGCGCTCGGCCGGCCGCAAGCTGGCCGTGCGCGGCACGGAGGTCGAGGTGACGGCCCTGAGCGAGGAGGCCTTCGACGGGGTCGACATCGCGATGTTCGACGTCCCCGACGAGGTCGCCGCCGAGTGGGCGCCGATCGCCGCCGCGCGCGGTGCGGTCGTCGTCGACAACTCCGCCGCCTTCCGGCTGGACCCCGAGGTGCCGCTCGTCGTCCCCGAGGTCAATCCGCACGCCGTACGGACCCGGCCGCGCGGGATCGTCGCCAACCCCAACTGCACGACCCTGACGATGATCGTCGCCCTGGGCGCGCTGCACGCCGAGTTCGGGCTGCGCGAGCTGGTGGTGTCGTCGTACCAGGCGGTGAGCGGGGCCGGACGGGCCGGCGTGGACACACTCCGCGCCCAGCTGTCCCTGGTGGCGGGGACCGAGCTGGGGACCAAGCCCGGCGACGTACGGCGGGCGGTCGGCGAGGACACCGGGCCGTTCCCGGATCCGGTCGCCCTGAACGTCGTCCCCTGGGCCGGGTCGCTGCGGGAGGACGGCTGGTCGTCGGAGGAGATGAAGGTCCGCGACGAGGCCCGCAAGATCCTCGGGCTGCCGCGGCTGCCGGTCGCCGTGACCTGCGTGCGCGTCCCGGTGATCACCACCCACTCGCTGACCGTGCACGCCCGCTTCCAGGGCGAGGTGACGGTCGACCGGGCCCGGGAGATCCTCGCGACCGCGCCCGGTGTGGTGCTGTGCGACGACCCGGCCGCCGGTGAGTTCCCCACCCCGGCCGACGTGGTGGGCACCGACCCGACCTGGGTGGGCCGGCTGCGGCGGGCCCTGGACGACCCGACCGCGCTCGAACTGTTCGTGTGCGGCGACAACCTCCGCAAGGGGGCCGCGCTGAACACCGCGCAGATCGCGGAGCTGGTCGCGGCCGAGTGGGCCGACCGGGCCCAGGCTCTGCCGTCAAGACCGGCTTTGTAGGATCTGTGTAAGAAGTGTGGCCAGAAGCATGGTCCGAACCACTTGAAACCATTGCTCAGGGCAACAGAGGATTTCCCTCCCCGTCCCCGCAACCTCGCGGCGGACGGGGAGCGTCTTTGCGGTCACCCTTTCGGGCGTGGGGACGCCGTGATCGGGTCGGGTGTGGGGACCCACCCATATCGGATATAAGGGAAGAGCGGGGCGCATGACGGCACTTGAGGCACGGCCGGTTGTCGCACATGTGACGCCCGGCACGTACAACCCTGGCGGGGGCGGGCGTGTCCAACTGGCGTGGCAGAGGTACTCGAACTCAGTGCGGTCCGCGGCGCGGCGGCCCTCCGGCCGCCCCGTGCGGCGCTCCGGCCCCGCACGCCCGGCGGCATGCCGGTGATCGCGCCCGTGCCCGCAGCGCGGCCCGCCCGCATACCCGCTCAGCGTGACGGTGCCGAGGAGGCCGCGGCGGCCGAGGCCGTCGGTACGACCGTCGACCACCTCACCGAGACCTACCGGGCGCACTACCGCTCGCTGCTCGGCCTCGCCGCGCTGCTCCTCGACGACACCGCCTCCTGCGAGGACGTCGTCCAGGAGGCGTTCATCCGCGTGCACTCGGCCCGCAAGCGCGTCCGCGACCCCGAGAAGACCCTCGCGTACCTCCGCCAGACCGTCGTCAACCTCTCCCGCTCGACCCTGCGCCGCCGCATCCTCGGCCTGAAACTGCTCTCCAAGCCGATGCCGGACATGGCGAGCGCGGAGGAGGGCGCCTACGACCAGCTGGAGCGCCGCGACCTCATCAAGGCGATGAAGGGCCTGCAGCGCCGCCAGCGCGAGGTCCTGGTCCTGCGCTACTTCGCGGACATGACCGAGGCCCAGGTCGCCGAGACGCTCGGGATCTCCCTGGGCTCGGTGAAGGCGTACGGGTCGCGGGGCATCGCCGCGCTGCGGGTGGCCATGGAGGCACCGGCATGAGCGAGCGGCCCGAAGGGAGCGATTCCGGTGAACGCCACTCCCACGAACGTCACGAGCCCTTCGCCTGGCACGAACCGACGAGGCGGGAACCGCAAGAGCACACGCAATCGCACGCTGGGAACGGAACTGTGAACCACGGCCCCGACGAGAAGGGCCCCGAGGGCCGCCGCCACGGTCCCACCGGGCCCGAAGCGGACCGGCCCGAAGCGGACCGGCTCGGGGCGGATCCGGACGGGCTCGGTGCCGACGAGCCGGCGCTGCGCCGGATGCTGCACTCCGCCGTCGACGACATCCAGCCGCGCGCCGGCTCGCTGGACCGGCTGCGCCGGGCCGTCCCCGCGCGACGGGCCCGCAAGCGGCAGGCCGCCGTCGGTATGGCCGCCGCGGCCCTGTTCATCGGCACCGCGATCCCCGCGCTCGTGCACGTCTCCCACTCCAGCGGCACCGACTACACCCCCGCCATGGCCGGCCAGTCCACCCAGGCCACGGGCGGCACCGGGCAGAGCAAGGACCAGGGCGGCGGCGACAAGGGCCCCCGGAAGGGCACCAGCGGCGCGAGCGCCCAGCCCGGCAGGACGCCCGGCACACCCGGTGGGACGAGCAAGCCCGGCGGCGGCACCACCGGCTCGACCGGCGGCGCCAACCCGTCCGCCACCCTCACCGCGGGCGGCGCACCCACCTGTACGGCGGCCCAGCTGGGCTCCGCCACCGGCACCGTCGACGTACCCGACTCCGCGGGCGTGGTCTACGGCACGTTCCGCGTCGTCAACACCTCCCCGGCCGCCTGCACCGTCGCCGGTGCGGGCACCATCACCCCCACCGCGGTGGGCGCCGCCGACCAGGCCAAGATCGGCAGCGCCCGGCATGTGGCCGGGGACGCGGCGACCGCTCTGCCCGACCCCTCGCTGGAGGTCACCGGGCTGCTCCTGCAGCCGGGCGCGGCCTACGAGGAGAAGTTCGCCTTCGTGCCCTCGGAGACCTGCCCCACCACCGGCGGCGACAGCACCACCGGCGACCCGGGCCCGGGGCCCTCGCCGGATCCGTCACCCACCCAGGACGCGAGTGCCTCCGGCGGTCCGGCCGACGGCGGCGGCTCGGCGGGTACGATGCCCCAGCTGATGACCGAGGGCGGCACGGCGGACGGCAGCGTGCAGGTCACGCATACCGCGGAGGGCGGTTCCCCGTCGGCCACGGCCACCGTGCCGGGGGAGTGCGCGGGGACCGTGATCTACACCGGGGTGCTGGCGGGGTCGTAGGCAGACTGCGGCTCGGCCAGGGGCGCCGGGCACCGCACGACCGGTCTTGGTCAGGGGCGCGGGGAACTGCGCGACCGGCCACGATGGCGCCGCACTCGGCATACGGCCTGCACCCCTGCGGCGCTCAGC